>JAUWNF010000065.1 GCA_030612785.1 Phycisphaerales bacterium | reverse complement strand
GCCGACGCACCGCCGACTCTACCGAGTCCACCGCCACGCGCGCCGTCCAATAGGCTTTTGGCGTCGGCTCCGCAACGCAAAAAGCCATATCTATTGGTCTGACGGCGCATGTAGGCCTTCCAGGCGTCGGAGCCGGATTCGCGCCCGCCGCCGGGGTTCAGCGGGCCGATCACGGGGTTCCGCGGACGGTCCCGGACGGCGGCGGTTGCGCCGTGCGTGTACCGTGCCATCCGCCGACACGGTTACGAGGTGTGCACCAAGTGCGGCTACTGGCTGAAAGGACTGGATGCGGACATCAAACGCTGTCCAGAGTGCGGGACTCGGCGCGACCCGATGCCGGAGAGCTGTTGAGCAACTGCCCGATCGATCGACCGCGACGCTGGGGCTGGAGTCAGCTTCCGCCGCCGCAATCGCCCACTCAAGCCCCATCAATTGGACGTGTTCCGTTTCTGCTGTCTTTCTTCCGGTGTCCCGTTTTTCCTGTCGTATTTTTCCAATTCCAACAGTGATTCGCTTTCGGCAAGCGCTTGGTTTTACAGTGTCCCGGTGGTACCTTGCTTGTTTAAGAGTCGTTTTACCGCAGTCTTGCAGGAGGAGGTAAGAGGAATGAGTCAATTCGCATCAGCAATCCCCACGGACCCCCAATTAGCTCGAAGGAAGTGTGGCGAGGCGTGTGAGACATGCAGACCGAGCCCAACCTCTGGGAAGTCCGTTACCTCCCCGAGGATCATGGTGTGCATGCTTTCGGTGGTGGTGGCGCTTAGCGTGGCCGGCGTGGTCACGGCGGAGTCAGGCCTGGAAGTGCATCCCGCCAGAGGTTTTGGCATGCTCAAGGCGGGGGAGGTTACAGATGCGGGCGAGTTCTACCGCACGACGGAACGAAAGATCCGGTTGTTCCGCTCGCTTGACAAGGTCGTCGTCCGCGGCGCGGACGCCGCCGTGGTGGGCGCACAAATCAAGGACGCCACCAGCACTCGGTTTGAGGCGGAGGCGGTGGTACCCGGCTCAGACCTGTCCGTTCTCCGATCTGGGGAGCGTCTGACGACACGGTTGTTGAACACTGTGTTGGCCACTGTCGGCGCTAACCCGGTTTACATCAACGAGGAGTCAGGCAGGGAACTGCTGGTCACCGATCGGTTTGTAGTCCGACTTCACCAGGACGCGGATGTTACAGCGTTTGAGGCCCTTAACCGGGCCCGCGGTGTGGTAGTGGTCTCGAAGATGCACGGGACCGATCGCGAGTACGTGTGCCGGAAGCCGGACGCGTCCGCTGCTGATACCTTGGCTCTGTGCGAGGACTACTACCAGAACGCATCGATCGCCTGGGCCAGCCCGGACTTCCTGTTCAAGCCCACGTTCCGCTACGCGCCGGCGGACCCGTTTTATGCCGACCAGTGGCATCTCGATAACATCGGACAAACCGGCGCCACCCCCGATGCCGACGTCGACGCCGCCGAAGCGTGGGACCGGGCCGACACGCCCCAAGGCGGCAGTCCCGACGTGGTTATCGCCATCATCGACAGCGGAATCGATCTGGACCACGAAGACCTGGCAGACAACATCTTCGAGAACGCCCTCGAAGCAGCCGGAGACCCCGGTGTCGATGACGACGGCAACGGTTATGTCGATGACGTAAACGGTTGGGACTTCTACGACAACGATAACACGCCGGACCCGACGGTGGCGGGCGAGCCCGAGCCTGGAGGTCATGGAACGTGCGTTGCCGGCATCGCCGCCGCCGTGGAGGGCAACGATCTGGGCGGTGTCGGGGTGGCTTTCAACTGCAAAGTCCTTCCGGTGAAGATATCGGCTGACGGCGGCGAGTTTGCTTCGTCCACGAGCATCGGAAACGCCATCCGCTACGCTGCGGACATGGCCCACGTTTTGAGCGGCAGTTGGGGGGTGGACGACGATGCCGCGATCCACTCCGCGATCCAGTATGCGGTCAACACCCAAGGCAAACCGGTGTTCTTCGCGTCGGGCAACGGGGCGGCTGGGGGAATGGGCCCCTGCTGGATCAAGGAGACCGTAGCCGACGTGCCCGGCGGGACCCGCTACTTCGAGTGGGGTTATACCTCGGGCCTGATAGCCATGGGAGAAGACAAGCTCTGGATCGACGACATCGTATTCCCCGACGGTAGCACGGAGAGCTTCGAGGACGGCGCTCTGCCATCTGGGTGGACGACCGGGGGAAACGCGGATTGGAACTCAAACGGCGAGTCGAAACACAGCCGTGGCACAGGTTGCTACTCTGCTGAATCCGGTTCCGTCGGGACTGGCGGCGAGACCTCGTGGCTGCGGACGGTGCAAATGACGTTCGCCACGGGCGATCTGGTCTTCTATCGCTGGGTCGATTGCGGCGTATGCATGCTGGGAGCCCACGGTTACGTCACCATCGAGGGAGGATCCACCGTCGACCTCACGGCGACCTGTGTCACCCAGTTCGACATCGGTTTTCCAGCTCAATACTCCGAATGTATTGCGGTCGGGGCGGCTACAGATTTTGACTACCGCTCACCGTACAGTTGCTTCGACGACACCCAGCCCAACGTGTTGGACACCGTGGCTTCGAGCGACGGCGGCAATGGCTTTGTTATCACCACCGACATCGCCGGCTCTCAAGGCTATGACCCCGGGAACTACATGATGATGTTCGGCGGCACCTCGGCGACGGCACCGCTGGCGGCCGGTGTGGCCGCCCTGGTGCTCTCCAAGAACCCGGATTTGACTCCGGCTGAGGTCCGAACCATTCTCCAAGACAGCGCGGAGAATATCGGCTGTCAGGCTTACGATGGTCAGGGGTACAACAAATACTACGGACACGGCCGCATTAGCGCGGACGCCGCCCTGGAGGCGACCCCGGGCGGGGCGACTGATTTCTTCGACTTTGACGAAGACTACGACGTTGACTTGGACGACTTCAACAAGTTCATGGAATGCTTCAACGGTCCAGCCGATCCACCAGCGGCGGGTTGCTCCGTCGATGCTGACAAAGACGGTGACGACCACGTGGACTTGTATGATTTCAGCGCCTTCCAGGTAGCGTTCACGGGTTAGTGCGCCGAGTGTATTCCCATCCCACTGATTCGAGCCCCAAGCGCAAGCGCGGGGTCTGTCTACCGGTCGCTCGCGCTCCCGGATCGGACAAGGCGTGCACAGACATGTACGGTTATTCGGGGGCGATTTCAAGACCACTTTGTCACTAACGGGGAAGAACAATGAATCCACTAACAATCCAACGCTCCGGTTGCTTGACGATCGTCGGCGGGTTGCTTTTGGCTGGTACGGTCACGTTGGGCGACACCGGTACCGCACGAGCGCAAAACGGGGTCATCCTCGATCAGCAGCTCGACGCCGACAACAAGGGCTACACGGTCATTCGGGTCTGGGGCTCGCACTACGAAATGGGCTACGCCCAGGCGAGCCTGCTCGGGGACTACATCGTTCAGGGGGTAAACGAGACCAAAGCTTATCTCGACCAGTTCGGCATGTACGACTACGTCCGGGGGATCATGGCCAACGCCCTGTGGATGCCACCGGGCATCGAGGATGAGTTCGACGCCATCGTGGATTGCCTGGCAATCACCCACCCCGAGGAGCACATCGACGAACTGGACCTGAAGGTGGCTTGCACCACCGGTGAATGGTTGTACGGCTGCCGCAGCCACACGTGCTGGGGGCGCTACGTGGCGACGTCGATTAAAACGCTGTCCACCCGCCGGCTGGATTTCCCGACGTTGTATCCGTCGATGAACCATCACGTCCTCTGCGCCCGCGATCCCGACGACGGCTCGCCGTGCTGGGTCAACGTGGGCTGGCCCGGAATCGTGACCGCCGCCACCGGCGTAAACGAGTTTGGCACAGTGGTGTCGCTGCACGACTACTATTGTGACACCGACTTCTCGGCTGAACGCATGCCGCGGATGGTTGCCTGTCGTTACGCTCGGACCTTCGCCACCGACCCGGACGTGTCCACTCATCTGGCCACCGTCTATTCCGAACTACAGACCTACGAGATCATGACCGGCAGCTTCGTGAACTACTACGCTCCCGAAGGACACGGTAGCGTGATGGCGTGCCACCCCTATAATGCGGAGCCCGACCCGGACTTCTACAACCTCCGCATTCCGCAGGGAGTCTGGCATCACGGCGAGGTCATGATCACCACCAACACCTGGACGGACGGGACCACCACGCCGGTGGACGAAGACTTTGGCGCCGATGCGTACTACGACGACGAAACGCCCAAGACCTTGGAAAGCCACTGGAATCTGTTGGCTACCGCTGGTGACGGGCTACACCAACTCAGCGTGGCCTACCGCGGTCGCAACGACATGACCATCTGGTCCGATGGGCGGTTGGACGATGGCAACGGAGGCCGTACGCCCCGGTTGGAATGGGAATGGATTGACCTGTTCGTCACCGCTGGGGACATAGACGGTGACGGCGACGTGGACCTGGCCGATTTTGCGGTACTGGCCTCCTGCCTGGCAGGACCAGACGTGGACACCCCGCCGGGCGATTGCACCTTGGAGCAGTTCGAAGCCAGCGATCTCGACGACGACAACGACGTCGACCTGGGCGACTTTGGCCGTTTCCAGGTGCTGTTCCCCACCTGAGAAACGGGACAGGTCCAATTGGTCGCCCAGTCAGGCACCGCAGCAGGAGTTCCTCCTACTACATGTCGACGCCCGCGCCGGGGAGAGGCAAAGCGTTTCGCGGGGCTTAGGGGATTCCACCGTATTGCTCCGAGGCTGGAGAGCGAGGCGGTTCGACCGTCAGGTGGATCGCACGTATCATGCTTGCGGTTTTGACAGAGTTCGAGGACCTGGTTCTTTGTGGCCAAGCTTCTCAATCCGCGTCCAGGCCGGCATTACCGACGGCCTGCGGGCCGCGGCGGACCTGCTTTTCCCGCCGGTCTGCGCCGTCTGCGGGAGCCCCGGGGTCGGGGGCGCGGAACTGCTCTGCGGTCCGTGTGAGGCTGCGGTGGATCGGCTCTGCTGCACCGCCTACTGCCCTACGTGCTCGCGGACCGTACCTCCGTTTGCGGTTTCCGGCGGCCGCTGCAACCACTGCCGCGAGCACAAGATGCACGTCGTCGGCACTGTCCGAGTGGGACCTTACGGCGACGAATTCGGCACGCTGCTGCGCGCATTCAAGTACCGACGCCGCTGGACGCTGGCGGCGTACCTGGGGAGACGTCTGGCGAAGGAGATCGAACGCGCCCCGTGGTTCGATTCCCTTGAGGCGCTGGTCACCGTACCGCCGTGGTGGCCCCGACGAATCCTCGCGGGCGATTATCCCCCTGCCATGTTGGCGCGAGTTCTCTCCGGTCGAACCGGGATTCCGCTGATTCCCGCTTTGCGCCGCGTCAAGGGTGGTCCGTCACAAATCGGCTTGACGGCGACCCAGAGAATCCAGAATGTACGGGGCAAGTTCGCCATGACGCGCGGTGTGCGCCTCGAGGCGGCGACTCTATGCCTGATCGATGATATCATGACCACCGGGGCAACGCTTGAAGAGTGCGCCAAAACCCTGCGCGCGGCAGGTGCGGGCGATGTGTACGCCGCCGTAGCCGCCCACGTCAGCCCAGGTTCTCCATCAACGAATCTCCCACAATCGCGGGCTTTGAAAAGCGGCGGTGAGCTATGAACGCGGACGACCACGGAGGCAAAGAATTCCGTCAACTACGCGAGTCCGACATGCAGGCCGGTTCGAGCAGATCGATCGGCGCCGGTTTCATCACCGCTCGCAACGCAATCGCCCGGGTCCTGATCCGTCTGGGCGTTACGCCCAACCACGTGTCGGTAGCCGGTCTCGTCGCCAACTGCGGCGCCGCGGTCTGTCTGGTAATCGGAGCCGGCCACCACTCCCCCGCTGAAGCCGGCGTTGCCGGCGTGTCGCAAAGCTACTGGCCGCTGTACGCTGCGGCGTGGTTGTTCGTCGCCGGCGCTTGCGACATGGTCGATGGAGCGATGGCCCGGATAGGAAACATGACCACCCCGTTCGGCGGCGTGCTGGACTCGACTCTGGACCGCTTAAGCGACATGGCCCTCTACCTGGGCATGGTGGTCCACTTCGCGGTGGCGGGCAACATCACCTACGTGACCCTGGCCGGCATCGCCCTGTGCAACGGGCTCATGATCAGCTACACCAAGGCTCGGGCGGAGGAATACCTGGAAGAGTGTGGGGTGGGCTTCTGGCAGCGGGGGGAGCGCAGCGCGGCGATCTTTCTGGCCTGCTTCTCGTCTCACGTGCCGATCATGTTGTGGCAGCAGGCCGTCGGGCCGTTTTTCACCTTCCTGCGGCGGCTAGGCTACGCGCGGGACGCGATTCGAGCGAAAGACGCCGATCGCGATCCGCCGCCCGTCATACCCGGCCGCCAATGGGTGAACCTGCTGCGGCCTTGGCGCTATCCCCGCGGCACGATCCCCTACGACCTCACGGTCGGGTTCAACATCGCGTTCTTTGTCTTGCTGCCGTGGATCCATCCGATGTTCTACGGGGCGGCCGATCCTCTGGGAGACTGGCTCAATGTTATTGTTTCTGCGCCCGTAACCTCTTGAGGCGGACCTTGGCACGGGGGTCGCCGGGGCGTAGCTCCAGCGCTTTGACAAGATGTGCCTCCGCCTGGTCCGGTTCACCCAACTCGAGATAGGCGCCGCCCAGTCCCATGTGGGCCCGGTATCGTTCATTCTTTCCGCAATCGAGCTTGAGAACGTGCTCGTACAACGAGATCGCCTCCTTCCACCGGCGTAACCGCAACGTGCAGTCACCGGCGGCCACCGCCGCTTCAGCACGCTCGGTTTTGCTGGAAGGACAACGCAGGGCCTGCTGGTAGGATTTGGCCGCCTTCTCCCATTGCTTCTCCCGGTCATGCCGGCGCCCACGGAAATAGTGCGCCAAGAAAGGCTTGTGCGTTTCCACCCGGCTGCAGTATTCCTCCAACTCATCGTACCGCTTCTTGGAGATCAGAAGCGGGAGCAACTGCTGGTAGGCGTGCACCAAATTGGGTTTGGCCCGGATGGCGCCCTGGTAGCGCCCGATAGCCTCCTCTATACACTCCTCCGCTTTGGCCTTATCGCCCCGCAGGCGATAGGCGGCGGCATCGCGTTTGCACCGATTGCCGAGGTTATACCAGCCGGCCCAGCATCCCGGGTTTCCGGCGAGGATAGTGTTCCAGAAGGTGTCGGCAGTCTGCCACACATTCGCGTAGATAGAGGTTTTGACGCCGTACGCGGCCAGGGCGACGCAGACCAGCGCGGTCACCAGCGGCGTGCCCGCTATGCGGTTACTGATCTTCCGACGAAGCACGTCGAGCCCTACCGCGATCATAACGAACACACCGGCGCAGCCATGGTAGACATAATGATCGGACACGAAGGCAAACTGGAAGAAATTGATGTTCTTCCAGCCCATCATCGGAAGCTGGGTCACCAGGTAGAACCCCAGACCCCAGAAGAAGTGCGGGGGGATCTTCTTACGCCAGTGGAACAGCACCCACCCGACAACGGCCAGTCCCATGATCGGAAGCCACCAGGCGAGATGGGCCGCCGGATGCCACGCTGCGTAGTTGTTCGGGTCGGGGTTCCAGTGTTGGTAGATGGGCAACTGCTTGATGGGCACCAGCAGCTTGATGGCGCAGAACCAAATCGAAGCCGCGGCGACGAAGGGGCGCTGGAAGTCGGTGAGCGGGACGTCCCGGGCGCGATCCTCTGTGTAAACGGTTAACAGCGCCGCACCCAGGGCCATAAGCAGCATCGGCGCCACGCGAAGCGCGCTGCGGGCCAAGCTCGTTAAACCCCAGCTACGCTCCAGCAACCGATCGGTCAAGAAGCAAACCAGCGGGAACGTCACCGCCACCGTTTTGCTCCACATGGCGCATTGGAAGAGCAACAGAACGCCCACGTAACTGAGCCACCCACCTCGGCGACGATGCCGCAGATAGCACATGAAAGCGAGCATGTAGAAAAAGAGCGCGAAGATGTTCTTTTGTTCGGCGCCCCAGGCAACCGTGGCGGCATTCATGGGGTTCACCACAAACAACGCCGCCACCACCCAGGAAGTCCAAATTCCCATACCCAGCCGGCGGAGCAGCAGAATCATCAGCATCGCGTTGACGCCGTTCCAGATGATGCTCACCGCGTGAAAGTACGGAGCCTCCATTTTGTGATCGAAAACCGCGGGGTCGCTGCTGTAGACGTTCAGCTTCCCGCTCTCCAAGCGGACACCGTATCCTTCTTTGGCTTTACGGAGCTTATGGGCGTCGGCGATCACCCAGCGCCGGCCGGCCTTCTGCGGGAAGATGCGCGCGGTCTTGGGAACGGATATGTCGTGGGCGGCGAACTCCTGCCGCAACGCTTCGGTGACTTTGGGGCGGTCCAGTTGGTCGCGCAGGTCCCCGGAAAGGGTGAACAGTAACTCGTCGTTGAGCCAATGAAATACGTGGTGTTCGAGGTAGATGATGGTCAACGTAAGCGGGTAGAACTGGTGGGGCGTATCTTGCTGCCCTTCGGCCTCATAGCGCGTCTTCTTGTAGTTTGTCCAGATGTCCTGAAAACCCTTCGGATGGGTCAACTGGGGGTTGTCATAGAGGTAAATATCGTCGTCCCAACTGACCAGCTCGTTGTCCAGAATGGAGATATAGACGACGACCCCCAACAGAAGAACGACAACCAGCGGCACCCACCGCTCGAAGCCGTTGGCCGGCTTGACCGCCTCCAGCAGTGGGGGACGGATCGCCTCAGCCGATCGCTTTCTCTTGTCCGGCTTCGCCCTTGCCATCATGCCACACGTTATAGCAACTGGATACGCCTGTGCAAATGTTGGAGCCTCCTCGGCACCCTACCGGCCCGCAAGTACCCGGGCAAACGCGTCTTGCGGCACCGCGATACGGGAGGTGAAGCGGCGCGTTGGCCCACCGCGGCGGATCGGGTATACTATAGGGGCAGTTTTGACAAGGCGGTTTCATAGCCCGAGGGCTTGTGCCGGTATTTGACACCGTGGCGTTTTAACACGCCAGGGTGTCAAGGAACGGAATGGATACTGCGCAACCGTGAATGCACCATCGGGGCAACTAGAGGAGTTGGTTCGCCGTATTGTGCAGACGGTGCATCCGTTGCGCATCATCCTGTTTGGCTCTGCTGCACGGGGGGAGATGAGGCCGGAAAGCGATCTTGACCTCCTGGTAGTGATGCCCGATGGTACACACCGTCGGCGTACGGCCCAGGACATCTACGAACGCCTTTTTGGGATCGCCATTTCCGTTGACATTGTCGTGGCCACACCGACGGATCTGGAAAAGCACAAAGATACCATCGGTCTAATCTACAGGTCCGTTCTGCGTGAAGGAAGGCAACTCTATGTCGCCTGAAGCGGACGGCGCAGACCCGGCACACGACTGGATGCGCCGCGCCCAGGCGGACTTGGCCTTCGCCCGGATCCCACTTCGGGCTCGATCACCGACACAGCCGTGAGCCGATCGAAGAAACATCGCCGGAGACCACGCAGTGAAGTCTCGTCCGCCGACCGGCACGGGCCGGCGCCGGAATCCGCTTCAACTTGTCACCGCACCCCGAGCGCCGCAACGGACCAAGCGGCCTGGCTGCCGGCCAAGAAGCCGGTGCTGTGGTTCCTGCTGGTCTTCGGCGGCCTGATGGGCCTGTTCTACGCCGTCTTCCTGCTGCCCCCGGACGAACACCCAAGGATCGGCAAGTTCTTCACCGCATACCTCAGCTTCTACGCCCGGGTCTCGGGTGCCGTGCTGTCGATCCTCGGCCACGACATCACCGTCATCGGTCAGAGCATCAGCTCGCCGGAGTTTCGCGTCCAGGTGGTCCGCGGATGCGACGCCATCGAAGCCACCGCGATGTTCGTGGCCGCCGTGATCGCCTCGCCGGTGGCGCTGCGGTGGAAGGTGCTCGGCATCTTGGGCGGGGTGGTTCTGCTCGGGGTCGTCAACCTGGCGCGCATCGTCAGTCTCTTCTACATCGGCATCCATTGCTCGAAGAAGACCTTCGACACTATGCACGTCGAAGTGTGGCAGCCCGTTTTCATTCTCTTGGCGGTCTGCCTGTGGTTGCTCTGGGCCACGTGGGCCAAACGCAGGACGACAGGTGGGAAAACCTGTCGCACATAGGGTGGCGGTAAATGTTTCCCCTTAGGCGCATCGCGGGCTTCTTCATCCTGGTCCTGATCTTCTACGGGCTGCTCATGGCCCCCTGGCCGGGAGTCAGGAAAGCCTATGCCGCCTGCTTTCGGGCCGTCGGAAGCATGGTGTTCGGATCATTCGGGGCCCCGGACAGCGTGCGCTTTCGACCGGCTTCGCAGGATGGTGGAGAGTGGGATACCGAGATCGTCCTGAGCAACCCACACACCGGCGCCGTCGGGACCGTGCAGCACAACAGCCGGCGCATGGGTTACGTGCCCACGGCGGTGCTCATCAGCCTGGTGCTGGCAACGCCGCTCTCCTGGTCGAGGAAAGGCCGGGCGCTGCTGTGGGGCCTCCTGCTGGTCAACGCCTTTGTCGCGCTGCGTTTAGCGCTGGTGCTCCTGCGTGATCTCAGCCGGGACGATCCGCTTTGCCTGTTCGACCTCGGTCCGTTCACGCTCAAGGTGTTGGCCTGGGCCGTGCGCGCGCTGGTCATGTCTCATGGCAGCTACTTCGGGTTCCCGGTCCTCATCTGGATTCTGGCCACTTTCCGGCGCAGCGACTGGCGCGGCCTATTCGCAACGCCGCAACCACACGTCCCGGTTGGCCAAAAGGATCAGCCGGGTCCATGACAGAATCGGCGGGCTAATGCAGCCCCCCGCGTGTCTGTGCTGCCAACGCATCAGCCCCAACGGGGCGCCATAGATCAGCCCAGGGCAACGCCCTGGGTTCTCGTGACCGAG
>JAUWNF010000574.1 GCA_030612785.1 Phycisphaerales bacterium | reverse complement strand
TCGAGATCTACGCCTGCGACGAGGGGACCGATTTCAACTTCAGCGGCCCCGCTGGGACGGTGGCGTTCGCGGCCGGGAGGCGGCGATATGGGTGGACCGGGGCGGCATTGTCCGCCGGCGACGTGCGTTATTACACTGTGCGGGCCGTGTCGGCCGACAGCGTCAAGAGCCTGATCCCGCGGAACGGTCGGTCGGCTGCGGGCGACTATGACAGCGTTACCAAGGGGTATTGCGCGCGTCTGGAGATTCCGGCCGGGCCGCCCGATGACGTTGGGGCGCTGGGGATCGAGGTGCTTGATGAGCTTTGATCCAGCCGAGCTCCGCAACCTGGCACGCCACGAACGGGATGTGCTGACAAGCTATCGGGACCTGGTCGGGACCGAGGAAGAGGTGCTTGTACAGCCATCGTCCGGTGGCGGCGACGGCAGCCAGATCCGGCTGGCCAGGCTTTACGGGTTCCACTACGAGCCCATCGGTGGCGGGTACTACATAGCACTGTATTTTTGGGGGCTCTTCATCAATTCGATCGCGCAGAACAACCCTGATCCGATGCCGGAATTCACGGCAATCTGGGCCCGGCGCTACCCAATCATCAGCCTCGGGCACGATCTGACGAAGGTTGTTCCCGCGATACCGTTCCAGGAGAACACAGAGCCTGGGCACGAGGACATGGCATACGGGCTAGCCGACGTGTTGGTCATGTGGATCGCGGACAGCCGCGTCCCCGCGGAAGAGGGTGGTGGGCGATGGTGTTTGGTGAATGACTCGATTGGCGTTTGCGTATGACTCGTCACTGCTCAGATCGGGAAATGCTGGTAAGCAAGGAGACGGGGGTTCTTGCAACCTGCCTGGCCTATTCCGGCTTGGGCATCTGTTGGTGGGACGAGTGGGATTGGTCTGAGCCGCCGCCCTGGTGGCCCGAGTGCTGGCTACCCGAGTGGCGAACTTACCTTGAGCCTGTCGTTTGCAACCGCTCGGCGGAACGCACGGCGTGGGAGGTTACGCCGACCGGGTTCTGCCTGGGCAGCCCGCCACAGGTGAACGTGAATCTCGATTCGGAGTACTGCGGCGGCCAGGACATCCCCTACGCGGTAGCACCATCAACTATCCCGCCCGGCAAGGGTGGATGGTTGTTCTTTGAGTACAGGACCAAGACTCAGCCCGGCGGTCCGCATTAGGAGGTTATCGTGGGTGCCACACATTTTGTATCGCAGGAGAGCCACGCCGATCATCAGGATTGGGTGCTCGGTGATTCCGAGGAGATATCCTGGATCCAGCATTGTGATCCTTTGTGTGGTACTTATTTGCCGTTCATCGGTCATCGTCGCTTCCCGGTGCACGATGTCCCGGAAGAAACCCAAGATGAACATCGGTTCCTTCTGCATGGTCTGTTCACCTATCCTAATAGCCCTGACTGCAACCCCACCAGTAGTGGTTGCCGCGTGCAGAACGTAGTACGTGGGCAGCACATCGAACCGGTTAAGGTGGACTCACACGATTGGGACGGCACGCCCAAGGCCCCACCGTTTGTTGTTAGTCGCCTGTTCAACGATCAATACGAGCGGCCAATCTGTGACTGGCCAAGCTGCGGTACCGGCGGCGACGGACTGTCGTATTATTGCGGTGGTCCCCCTGGGCTGCTGCGTGCCAGCATCGGTCGCTGGGTCATTCCAGTGTTGCGTATCGTTGATTGGCCTGGCTGGTGGCTCAAGTTCCACGTCACGGGCAACGTGCCGATAGACACGAAAGAGGCGGATGTGCACGGTATATTCCGGCTGCTGCTGGATTGGGTGCACACAAACTCGTGGTACACGAACCCGATCGATATCAACCTGCATGCCGATCCGCCCCATTCGTTGTGGGGCTGGGATCCGGGGGCGGATCATAGTTGGTGCCACACGCAGTCGGTGAATTTCGACCTTTGGTTACAGGTGCCTTTCTGCGACGCGATCCTCTGCGCGTGGCAAGCCCATTGGCAAGACGCACAGGAGCCCTGGTTTCACCAACCAGTGTCGAACACGATCCAGTCGAGCGCGGAAAGCATGTTAAATTTCGGCCAGCCGCGGCTCTATTACGAGTACGAAGGGTAGAACGATGGAAGTGAATCCGCCAAAGCCAGGAACGCCGCAGTACAAGGAGCGTGAGCAGGCCTTCCACGCGCAGTCTCGCCAGATGCCGGGCTGCGGTGATCGACCGCAACAGGCGGCGCCGGCAGGCGACCATTTTACGCGCCCCGCCGCCGCCGGGCCGGATACAGGGACCGACAACCAGGCCCGCATTCGGCCGGGGGCGCTGTTGATGACGCCCGAGGCCGTAGAGATCCTGGTTCAGCGCCGGCCGATCTGCGATGGCTGCCCGCACTACAACGGTCTCTGTTTGCTGGGGTTCCCGGCCGCCCGCGACCGCTGCCAGGAGTGGAAGGACCGCATGGCCCCCGCCTGGCTGACCTGGCTGACCAACCCGCCCAGTCGTTGCCCGGCTGGGCTCTGGGGGCCGCGACAGGCCCGATTGGACGCCTCTGTGGAGGCTGATGCGTAGGCCGAGGAGACGTGGTTCGACGGACATTCGAGAGCTGTTCGAGGGCGGCTCGAAGGGGCTTAGATAAATGATGACGATGGGGGTCGACAAGGTATGTCTGCGCGGTTAAGCGCGGCCATTTTTGTGCGCACGCGGCCATTTATCGCTGCGCTGACTAGCCATTTATCGTGGCGTCGACTAAAGTGTCACGAACCCGGGCATAATTCTCTCACTGCTCATGCTTGACAAACGTCACCATTATGGTATAATTGCCATATGGCCATGAAAGCCCTCATCAAATGCAATAGTAAAAGGTACC
>JAUWNF010000389.1 GCA_030612785.1 Phycisphaerales bacterium | reverse complement strand
GCCCCATCCCGTTTCGCCGGCCCTTGGGGCCGGCGATCGGGGTGGGGGACGAAGCGTTCTCCGCCGCGATTTACTTCGCTTCATCCACGTAAGGTCGCCGGCGCTCGCGTAGGGCCGCCCGGGCGCGGTGCAGCCGTGATTTCACTGTGCCCGGGGCGACCTCGAGGATTCGGGCGATCTCGGCGTAGTCGACGCCCTCGATGTCCCGCAGCACGCTCGCCGCCCGGTGCTCCGGGTCCAGGTCATCCAGCGCCCGCTCCACCTGCCGCTCAAGTTCGGTCGTCAACGCCCGACTGGCCGGGTTGGAGGCGGCGCCGTCGGCCACTTGGTCGCGCAACGGCTCGTCCCGCGCGCCGGGGTTCTCCACCTGATCCAGCGACTGGACTCGGCGGTGTTTGGCCTTACGCAGATGCGAGAGGGTCAGATTTACCGCGATGCGAAAAACCCACGTGTAAAACCCGCTACGCCCCTGAAACGACGCGATGGACTGATACGCCCGGAAAAACGCCTCCTGGGTCAGCTCGCGGGCGTCCTCCACGTGCCCGCACATCCGCCAGCACGTGTTGTAGACCTTGTCCTGGTACTTCGAGACCAACAGGCCGAACGCCTCTATATCGCCGCCCCGCACCCGCTCCACCAGCACGGCGTCCTCAAACCGGACCGCCGGTACGCATCCCGCCCTGGAGACGTCCTCCGCATCCGATAGGACGGCCTGTTTGTTTGGACGCTTGGACATGGTCCGGGTTCCACGGACGAAGTTTTTTACGCCGAGGCAGCGACTCGCTCCCTGGTTTTTACCATCTTGTCCGCCCCGCGGGTGCGGGTCAACGAAAAAGCGGGCCTGAACCCCCGACATCCTGCCGCCGACGGGCTCCTGAGGTTGCCCCAGCCTCCCCTGCGATCCGTTTGCCGGATCTGCCGTCATCGCCTGTGCCAACCGCGCGGCAATACCTGCGAGCGTACCGCGCGAGCAAACCGGAGCACCAGACCTGGAGGATGCTTGCGAAGGCGTTCTGCGGGGGCGCGGAGTTGAGTTCGTGGATCATCGGGGGTTGATCTTCAGCAGCACCTTTATGTTGTCCGGGGCGGCGGCAGCGCCCAACGCCTCGACCCCACGCTCGATGCGGAAGGTCCGGGACACCATTGAGGAAACGTCAATCTCCTTGCGAGCCAGCGCGTCGAGCGCGTCGGCGAACGGACCGCACCGACTGCCCAGGACGTTGATCTCATGGATCACCACCGGAGCGAGGTTCAGGTCCCCGGGGCCCGCGAAGGTGCTCTTGAGCACCACCGAACCGCGCGGGCGCACCATCTGCAGGGCGATGTTGAAGCCCTCAGGTGCGCCGGTGCACTCGACGACCATGTCCCGATCCTGCTTGGCGACAAGTTCAGTGATGGGCACGGCCTGAATATGCTTTTTTTCACAGAACAACAGCGTCTTGGGGTTCCGCCCGACGGCCAGAAGGTTGCACCCGGTGGCGGCGAGCACCTGAGCCACCAGTAGCCCGAGCCGGCCGGTACCGATGACCGCAACGTTAGTCCGAGGCTCGATGGGGTATTGCTTGACCACCTGATAGGCTGCGGCGAGCGGCTCGACGAAGACCGCCTCTTCGTCTGAGATGCTGTCCGGCACCGCGTGCAGATTGATTTCGGGGACCGTAACGTAATCGGCAAAGCACCCGTCGTGCCCGCTGATGCCGATCACCGAACGGTTGCGACAATGGCCGGACAGACCGGCCTGGCACATGTCGCACGACCGGCAGGCGCAGTTGATCTCGCCCACCACGCGACGCCCCTGCCATTGACCGGACCCGGATTCCACGGTCCCAACGAACTCGTGCCCCAAAATGCCCCCAAAGCCCATGTAGCCCTTGATGATTTCCAAGTCGGTGGCGCAGATGCCCGCCAGATGAACCTTAACCACGCACTCGCCTGCGCGCGGCTCAGCGTCGGCGTGGGTCGCGACAAAGAAGACGTCATTGTCGTATCGAACAGCACGCACGCCTTTATGTTCCTCCCCGAAACTGCGGTCCCAGCCAGTGTGTGATCGGCTTTCCAGCCGGTACGTGTTTAGCATACAACTGGGGGGGCAGGGGTAACGCTCGTCCCACCGTAGATTCTGACATATGTAAACATGGTAGGGCGGGACGAGCGTTACCCGTGGAGCAACCGGGTCGGCGAAGCCCACGGGTAAGCTCCGCCGCTGCTCGCGGCTCCGCTTACCCATGCCACCCACGCTAAACACGTACGCCAGCCGGTCAGACAGGCTGGAGAGCCTGCCCCACATGCTTTTCTGTTAGGGGCTCTTAGGCCTGAAGCCGGCGAGAGCCCGACGCGTGCCGTTGACGGTCCGCTCCCACCAGTTCTCCTCTTCGGGATAAAGCTCGTGATCAAGTTGCCCGGCGCCGGCGAACGGATCGTCGGTCGCCGCCCGCCATTTGCGCCACGCGGCTGCGTCGTGATCGAAGGTCTGGCCGGTCAGATGCATCAGGGACCGCTCGCTGTGGTAGGCCACACCGAAGTCACGCTGCTCCACGGCATCGATGAGCGCGGTCAGCGTGGCCTCGGACGGAGAATGACGCAGCATTCTGGCGGCGCTGATGCGCACGTCGCGCGACCGATGGCGCCCGAGCCAGTGGATCGCCGCATCCTCACACGTTTGCCGCTGCTGATCGGAAAGCTGACCACTGCTCACAGCGTGATCGAGTCCTTCCAGTGCCGCCCAGCGAACGTCGCCTGCCTGCGGCCTGGTTACCAGCCCGGCCTCAAGCGGAGCGGAGACGATATCGAGCAACGGTTCCACAGCTTCCGGAGCGCCGGATTTCGCCAGCGCCTGTACTGCGGCGTACCGAACCGAATCACTCGCGTCGGTCCGCGCGATGGTAGCCAGCGCTCGAATCACGACGTCATTGGCAAGATAGGAGGTTTTGGAAACATGGAGAATGGCTTCTCGCCGAGCATCGGGACTCTCGGCATCGAGCGCAACCTCCAGGCAGGCTGCGCAGTCTTGCTTGCTCATGAACCGTGGGTGCTTGAAACGAGTGTGGGACTTGCTACATCCGCCGAGCATCAGGGCCGCCATTAGAAGTACAGCGCAAGGTAGCCGCCACTTTGTAGCGGCCTGCGTCTCGCAGGCCGTTCGGCCGGCGGGGACGCCAGCCGCGATGGTGTCAGACGGATACGCGCAGCCTGGCATGCGCCGGCTCGGGCGGCTGAAGGATGGCGAATTCCTCAGGGCAGATGCGGACCACGTCGGTAATGGTACGCCCGAGGAATCGCGTGCTGAGCGACTGAAAGCGCTGCGTGTTGTCGCTGACATAGCAGAACAATCTACCACGGGCCCCGTCGGGGGACAACGCACCCGCGCGGTCGAGCAGATCAGCTACCGCCGCGGAGGTGGCATCGGCCGTGTCGATCAGAACCACGCCCTCGCCCAGGTACTCCGCAATCGCCCCGCGCAAGATGGGGTAGTGCGTGCAACCGAGCACCGCGACCGCCGGACGCAGGCGGCGCACCGCCTCCAGATACTCCGCCACCGCCAGGCGTACCACGGGATCACGATCCTCGCGTCCTTCCTCGACCAGCGGGACGAACAGGGGACACGCTTTTTGCACGACGGGGATGCGCGGGTTGCACCGATTGATCGCGTTGCGGTATTGATTGGATGCGATGGTCGCCTCGGTGGCCAATATCGCGACTAGTCCGCCATCGGCGGCTTCCGCGGCGGCGGCGGCACCGGGCTCGACCGTCCCGACCACCGGCACGTCGAATTCGTCGGCCAACTCCGGTACCGCCACGGCGCTGGCCGTGTTACACGCCACCACGATGCTTTTGGGCTCGAAACGCAACAGGAAGTGGAAAATCTCACGGGTGAAGCGGGTGACGGCCTCAGCCGACTTGGAACCGTAGGGCACGCGGGCGGTGTCGCCGAAGTAGATCAGGCTTTCGGAGGGCAGGCGCTCGCGCAACGCACGTACGACGGTAAGTCCGCCCAAGCCGGAATCGAAGACTGCGATCGGTCGATGATCGATGCTCACATCCCTGCCTCGATGGTATGTTCTGGAGGCATTCGTGTCCGCGCCAACGGAACCCCCAGCATCATCGTCAATTCCGCCGGGTTTGCAAGAGCGAATCGAGATCACTGACCGAT
>JAUWNF010000290.1 GCA_030612785.1 Phycisphaerales bacterium | reverse complement strand
GCTGCTCTTCGAAGATGAACGCGTAATCAGCGGCCCTGTCTGCCGTTCTGTAATAGGCTCGATGTCGTCTCATGGTGGCATTCTCCGATGTTCATTGCCGGTAGCGTGAAGACGGACGCCGCCTGTGTTACCCGTAATTCTTCAACCAGAGTCTGGCGATACGACGCGCTTCCGCCTCTGTCCTGAGTGATCTGTTCCAGCAAACGTAGTAACCATCTCCATCTCGCAGCACGTGGCTGTATGAAGGGGGAGATCCGCGAAAGTACGCGCGCCATTCCCCAGACTTCTTCACATAACGAAACCGACCTTTGGTGACGCCGAGGACGACAGCCGCTCCGACCGCTATGACTCCTATGGTGATGGGGTCCATGTGCTCTCCTTCGCAGCGAAGGCGGGGGCAAGCGGAGTTGACCGAAGCCAACTCCGCCCGCCGGTCGCCGAACACTGGATTACCAGCCGATGGGTTGCCCGGAATGCCCAAGAGGCACCACGTCGAAGCCGTGGAACGTCCCTCCGGGAATCTCGTCGCCACCGTGGAACGTTCCGCCGGGAATCTCATCCCCGCCGTGGAACGTCCCACCCGGAATCTCATCCCCGCCGCGGAAAGTGCCTGCGGGGATTTCGTCAGCGGCCACGCCGCTGACACGATTGGGGTACTGCTGCAACGCCTTCATTTCTGCACCTCGATTCAGCCTCGGGTTCTTGTTGGGGGCGCTGGCCGCCGAGGCATGGTCAACACCCTCGATCCGCCTTACACAAGGCGGCGTTACTCTCTCCGCATACATGCTCATACATACTGGCAACGACTACCTGTGTGCTGACAAGCGGTGATCCGCCAACCGCCGGATGGAACGTGCGTCCCCCGAGAATCTGACCGCTTGCCATTTCGCCGGGTCTTGCTTCGCGTCGCGCAGAGCGTGAAGAAGCCAGCTAAGACGAAGATGCAATGGGGAAGGACGACGCCGGCCGGGGGGAGATGCGGTTGGTGGATCACTTGGCAGAACGCCAGCGTCCTGAGTTGTTGTCAGCGCCGTTCATTCATCGGCTTTCTGACAGGAGTGTACCGCATCCCGTAGACGCCTCCTGACGCCCGCTGACATTGCGAGCGATATCAGACGGGATACTTCTTTCGAAGCGCTAGCACCCCGAACATCGACGCCATCCAGCCGGGCATACCATCTTCATTCGCCGTATCGCGCCATTGACGTGCAACCGCCGGGTTGGCAATCGAGTCTTCCACGGCTCTGCGAAGACCCGGACGCAGACCGGGTTCGGTCACTGCAACGGCCAGAGATCGGAGCCAGCCCGGCATCCGCTCGTCATGGCTCACAATGGCGGCGGCGAGCGGGTTGCCGAGGACCTCTTCCACATGCTCGGCGTACTTCTCAGCGGCTCTGTCCACCGAACGCGGAATGGACCGGGGATGCCTGACCGCTTCGCGGACAGTGATTGTGCCCGGTCTGCTGGAGGTGCTTGCCGACCTACGCGTGGAATACGCGGACCAGCGCCGCGCCCGCGCGCTTGTGTTCCTTCGCCATGGGCATGCGAGTCGACTGCTGCACCGGGCCGGGGGATAAATACCCCCATCCTCATTGGCAAGGGCCATCTTCAGTCTGCTCGGCGGGACTCCCAGCAGGTTTGCGCCATGCACTCCGTTAAGCGGGGCGGTTGCCTCGTCTCGTGAAACCCCGGCTCAGGCTCAGGCCTCGGGGAACCCGTCCGCAGGGTAGGCCCGAGGTGACCCTCAGTGGGCGTTTGTACCGGCGACCAGCCCTGAGGCATGGGTGATCTACGAACTTGGCTTACGCGGCCAGCTGTGGCATGGTGACGGGTATGGACGTATCAGCTTCGCCACAGCTCCGCGCCGCTTTTCACGCCGCGCTCGCCGACAACGTCGAATCGCTGATCGACGCGTTGGAGGTTATCGCCGTCGAGCTGCTCACGGCCGGATGCTCGGAAACCGCCCAGTTCTTCTTCGGCACGGCGTCGGCAGTGCGCACCTTCGCGCGCTCGGAGGACTTGCTCAGCGACAGCGAGCCGGCCACTAACGTGACCAGCTCGGTCAGTAGCATGTTCGGTTGATCAGCGATCTTGTCCGGCGTCGGAGCACCCGCATCGACCCGCCGGAGCGCGCGGCGCGCCCATTCTTCCTCGGTCAGCGTGAGCAAATGCCAGCGGTTGCCCCGCACAGTCGCCACGAACAACCCCCCAGGATTCCGGGTGCCGACGCGGCACGCATGCCGGGCGGAAGCAAAAAACCGTAGCTGATCCGCCTCGCTCATCGTAATCCAGCCGGCATCCACCGCTTGGGCATGCAGCTCATTCAGGCGCAGCGGACTGCGTAAATCATCCGGGACGAGATGCCGAAGCCGAGCAGACCTCTGCTGCCTTTGGCCAAGCTTCGCTCCCAGAGGCCGGCCGACGGGTTGCTGGTTTCCAGAATCCGCAAGGGGTCCTGTTCCTTGTGGGGGTGCGAATCTGCGGCTCGGCTGGGCTGCCGGGGGTGGTCGTTCGGGGCTCGCCGGCGGCCAGGATAAGTTCACCGCAAAGCGGGCTCCGTAGCGCTGTTCATGCCACAGCTCAGCGGCGCATCGCGTCAGCCAGCCGGACATCAACAGGGCGTGGCGCATCGCCTTCACTGTCCGCGGGTGCAGCTCGAACGCGCGGGCGATCCGCTCCACGGAGCAGGAACCAAGGGTCGAGAATGACTCGTTTTCCTGGACATAGACGCAGCGCGCCAGCTGGGCGATGACGACGGCCAAAGCCGCCGCCGAGGCGTTGCCTGCCAGATATCGCAGCAGGCGCCGCGGGAAAGGAAGAAAGGAACGCGGCGCGAGCTGCTGGACCATCCTTTGTGCCAGCGCGCCAAGTTCGCGCGGAAGCACAATCCCGGCCGCCGGCAGCCCCACGTTGCCGCCATCCCGCTCAATGAAGCCCAGACGCTCCAGCCTGGCCACTGCGCCCGTAACCCGGCTTCTCCGCATACACCGCGTGAGTATCAGAAGCTCCTCGATTGCAGCGTTCTCCACGACTCGAACGGACCGTCTTTCGTGCCAAGTTTGCGCGGAAGCACCTGCCCGGCGCCGGTGGACCACTTCGTGCATCGCCAGATAGATGCGCAGATCCAGGAAGCTCAGTTGTTTCCGGCGATAAGCCGCCCAAGCAGCCAGGAGTGGTTGAAGTTCACAAAGCAGGTATCCGCCCGGAATTGTTCGTTGTTCGATGGAGTGGTTACTCGCCATCTGCACACGTCTCCTGATGTTTCACGGGAAACGCTGGGCGACGGACGCGGGCGTTGTGCTGAGCTCGACACGTTGCATTGGTTGCATACGTGCTTCGGAACATGCTAATGTCGAGTCTGAATCCTCAGCGTACCGCGGCGTCCTCCGCGGTATCCGGATGGGGTCGGTTCTTTGCAGCCGCCCCGTCCACACCTTTCGTTTCCCAGTTCTGACTCATCCTTTTTCGAATGTTGCTCGCCTGATTTCGGTTCGCACATTCGGGTTCAGCATGCATGCTTGCATGCTTTCCGCGTTGGCGCAAGTTCGATTGCTGGCTGGATTGCATGTCAGTTGGCATGCATGTTTTCCTGCTTGCGGCATCGTCCGAGACGTGGCATTCATGGCCCATGATCATCGCGTGCGTGAATCAGAAAGGCGGCGTTGGCAAGACCACCGTCGCTGTGCACCTCGCGTGCTGGTTGCGATTACAGGAGCATCGCGTTGCGCTGCTCGATTGCGACGTGCAAGCGACCGCTGCCCGCTGGCTCCACCGCACGCAGGTCGACCTGCCAGCGACGTTGGCCCACGACGCCGATGCAATCATCGAGGTCGCCACCAAACTTGATGCGGAGCGCGACTTCGTCGTGGCCGACGGAGCGGCGGGGCTTTCCGATTGCACCCGGGCGATCCTGCTTGTGGCCGACCTGGCCGTCCTGCCGTGCGGCGCGACGGTGCCGGAACTGGAGGCCACGGGAGCGACGGTGCGCATGTTACGCAACGCGCAGCGAGTTCGCGGGGGGACGGCCCCCGGCGGTCTCATCGCGCTCACACGATTGCGCCATCGTGGCTGTCGACTGGTCCGCGAGGCGCCGCGGGCGGCGGCGTGTTTCAACCTGCCGGTCAGCGCCGCGACCTTAACCCTGCGCGAAGCTCTCGCGGACGCCCCCGGTCAGGGGCGGCTCGTTTGGGAGCTTGGCTGTCGAGCGAAATCGGCCGCCGACGAGATGGTGACCTTATGCGAGGAGATTTTCGACCATGCCCGAAGACCGACGAACATCCTGGGAGACCCTTATGGCCGAACAACGGGCGTTCCTGCACGAAGGGGCGCCGCAAGCCCAGCCGGCCCGTCCGTGCTCGCGAGCACAGACCAATGACACCGAACGCCGTTTGGCTGACTTGTCACCGCAACGCAGAATGCCGCGACAATCCGTGACGCTTCGCCTGCCGCTGCCACTCGTCCAGTCCTTGCGTCGTGCCGCGGCCGAGCGGTCGCTCGACTACGCCGAGCCGTTCACGCAGCAGGCCATCGTCGAGTCCGCCCTTTCAGAGTGGCTCCGGTCCGCCGGCTACGGCCAATTCGCCGAGGCCGCCTGATACCGCTGACCCCGCCACCGCCAAGACCGTCAACCCGTCCGCCGCCACACATCCGCCATCTTTCCACCCCCACCAGCCACTCGGGCTCGACAAGTCTCACCCGCCCCGCCGGCTGAAGTGATCGGCAACCTGCCGGGCCCACCCCCCCCCGAACGGCGTGCCAGGGCTACGGATCCTGCGGGCCGAGACTCGCCCGAACTTGAACTCCCACAGCACGACCGCGCCGCCGCTGGGCCAACGCCCTGTCACGCCTTCCGCGTAGCACACCCGCCACCGCCCGTCAGAACACCGCTCGGCTTCTTTGAAAACCGGCCAGCGGCCGGCGGCCATCCGTGAATGGCCGCTGGCCGGTTTTTCAGTGCGGAACGCACCCAACGCGGGACGCGATGGGCTGGGCCGCGGTGGTAACGCCCCGCGCCGAAGCAACTCGACGTGGGCCTCAACTTGGAGATGAGAACCATGGACCTTGTATGTACACGCTGTGGCGAACCCTGGCACATAGACCACGTGCTGCACGAAGAGCCGGAGAGCTTCGACCGCACGGGCGGTCTGATTCGCCGGTGCCCGTGTTGCCCGAAGCACGCCCCCGAACTGTCGGAGAGGGAGCCGGAGCGCCTCGCCACCATCAAGGAACTGGCGGCGATCCTCGGCTACGACGTCCATGGCTTCGCGCCAACGCTGGA
>JAUWNF010000106.1 GCA_030612785.1 Phycisphaerales bacterium | reverse complement strand
GGTACGCCCGCAGCGAGTTGGACTTGACGCCGCCGACGCCGATCGCCGAGCGCCTGGGGCACTACCTGCTGCCCCACTGCGCCTCCTTCAAGGTCGAGTTCGGCCTGGAGTTGCCCGAACTTCGCGGGGGGGGCGCGGTGTTGTGGATCGATCCGGCCGACTTGGTCGCCGGCGGGGGGAGCGTAGCTCCCTGGAATGACGAAGGTTTGGAAGAGGAGAAATGGTCCCCCACGCGAGCCCGGATCGAGCACCTCAAGGAGAGGATCAACCCGTCCGACGGGAGCCCCGGACCTCTTGGGGCATACAACTCCAACGAGGGGCTGGCCTTCGACGCGTACGAGCAGTTGGAGGATTTACTCCAGTTTACCCTGAACCCGGCTGAGGCCGACAAAGGCGTCCGCGTCAAACCCGACGAGGTGACCGGCGAGCCGATGGCCCGGTGGTATACGACCCGGCCGCCGAAAGACGTCAATGACGTCCCCATGGCGGGCGAAACGGACCCCCTGTACCCCGTGGCCTTGCGGGTGACGATCGACGTGTATGACGACGAGCAACGTCTGGCGCGCCCCACCCGGCACGTCATGGTGTTCGAGATCGGAAAATGAAGCGCTCAGCTATCAGCTTTCAGCTTTCAGCTTCCGCTCCCTCACGGTCGCGGCCCGGTTGCGGTCCGCTCCCTCACCAGGCTGTCGATTTAATCTGTAGCGTCGCCCCTTGTGGGCGGCGCAGCCTCGTTCCTCGTCACCCACAAGGGGTGACGCTACATTGGGGATCACCGCGGACGATTGAATCGACAGTCTCTCACGGTCGCGGTTCGGTTTGGCGCGACGGTCGCGGTTCGGCTCGCCCCTCAGCACTCAGCACTAACCAGCATCGTGGAACGGTGCTGGTGATGGTAGTGGCCCTTTTGAGCATGCTATTCGTGGTGGGGGTGGCTTTTCTGCAAAGCGTCACGTTCGAGGGGCGGCAGATCGCCGCCGAAGTCGAGCGTGCCCAGGAGCAGGCCGCCCTGGACACCATCGAAGCCAAGCTCTTTCAGGCGCTCAACGATCACTGGCTCGGGCCGGACGGCACGCCCTATCGCACGACCAGGATGACCTTGTTTGAGTGCGTCGAATACGTTGACCCAGACGACCCCAACCAGGGCTGCGTTGACTTCAATGACAACGACATGGCCGACCGGGACGAGGTGAACCTGGCCCTGCCGGTCTACGGGGAACTGCCCTTCGTACACGGGCTGATGGCCCCGCTCGAACCGTACCTGGCGGACTTCGAGACGCCGGCCAAGCCGGTTCTGCCTTACGGTGGCGATATCGGACCGGTGGCCGAAGGGAAGGTCGCCACGCTGAGGGATTATGATTACGAGCCCAACGATCCTACGGACCCCGATGAGTACGGCGAGCGGCGGGCGCGGATCAACCTGAACGACCTTCCGCCCTTTGCGGTGGACGCCGACGGCGACGGGGTGCCCGACAGTCGTGAGTTCGACCTGACCACCAACGGCAGCCCCATCGTAATACCGCCCGCTGCGCGGGAGATGCTCTTGGAACGGCTCAACGATCCCGACGCCGGCACCAACAGGCTCCTCCTCAGCGTGCGCATGGTCCCACACGGCGGCATGGTGGACCTCAACTGGGCCCATCCCGAACTAGTCTACGCCGTGTTCCCCGACGAGGCCGCTGACCTGCGCCAGTACGGCATCGGCGGTCCGTACCCGCCGGAGGTCGAGGAAGCGACCTTGCGCAACCGCGGCGGCAGCCTGCCCCCACGAAGAATGGCCACCTCCGCGTTGCAGGAGCGCAGCGTCTTCGAGCACGCCCTGTTCGGTCCCCACGCGACTGACCCCGGCGAGAACGACGGGACCCGCGGCGAGTACCGCTGGTGGTTCCACGACCTGAGCGAAGGGACTAACACGCCGTTCTGGTTCGACATGATGATGGTGCGGAGCACCACCGGCCCGAGTGACTTCAGCGGCTACGACCGCCGCCACGTCGTCACCACGCTCAGCACCGACGACCTGTTCCTGCGCGACGGCACCTCGGTCTCCGCCGACGCCAGCAGTAACGGGCGCGGATGGATCGAGGTGATCCTCGAAGATGAGGACGATCCCTCCGACCCGGCCGACTTCGGCCAGTGGGCCCTCGACAACTATCCCATCATGCTCGGGGACGACGACCCGCGCAAAGGCCGGATGCAGATCAGCTTGCCCACGCTGGAAGCGACGCTGCTGGACGATCCCCACAGCGACCCGGTCAACAACGGGGTCAATTCGCTCCAGGCGCGGCTCGCGTCGTCCGAAGACAAGAAGCGACGAAAGGCCGGGCTGTTCGTCCGCACCATCCAGGACGCCTTCCTGCTGATGTTGCGGAATGTGGACAGTGCGACCACGGCTATGGACGATACCCAGAAGGCGCGTGCGGCCGCTTCGCTCACTGCCAACCTGATCGACTTCGCCGACTCCGACAACCTGCCGACGCACGTCGACATCATCGACACGCACGGCCGGCCGACCGGCCAATTCGTCGCCGGGCTCGAACGCCAACCGTTCATCACCGAGGTATACAACTGGGTGGTGTATACGGGCTGCACACCCCCACCCCTCTGTCAGCCGGACCTGAGTCAGTCTTTCAGCGCGGTGGAACTCTACAACCCGTACGATACCACGCTGGATCTCACGCCGTTTTCGCTCGTGGTAGACGGCGGCAATCCTATAGCGCTGAGCGGGACTATTACAGGGAAGGACTACAGCGTCTTCGTCAGCAGTCAAGTGGGCGCCAGCGCCGTTTCGGGAGCGACCGTACTTTCGGGCATGGGTCTCTTCACGTCCGTCTCGGATGTGGAACTAGTGCGGGCGGATTCAGCGGGCACGCAAGTAATCACCGATCGGTTCGGGATCGGGACGTGGAGTTCGAGTTTCCCAGGCTCAGATAGCACCGGCCAACCAGGCGATACGGCCGGAGGAGCCGTGGAGCGGGCCATGTGGCGGGTGGAGACGAATCCGCCGACGGCGTATTGGACCGCCGTGGTGCCGGTGGCCAAGGACGCGAGCACGCACACGCTGGGGTTGGTCAATTCATGGAGAGGCGACGACGTCTATCCTCCACCCGCAACCGGGCTTTCCGGCAAGCAGCTCATCCGGCCGGTACAGGTGGACTTCGCCAACTCGAACAACGGGCTGTGGCACGCGTTCCCCACCACGGGCACGCTGCTGCTGCTCATGCGCTACGCCAATAGCGACACGACGCCGTTCACCTTCTACCTCGCCGAAGATCACGGTACGCACAATCCGGGCGAGGAATGGATGAGCAATGCGTACCAGATCGACAACGGGCGGATGCCGCTCTTCGACGTGGCCGGTAAGCACCGCATCGTGCAGGGCGGCAGCTACGAACTCGACTTCGGGTTGCCCATGGGCTACCAGTTTCTGCCCTGGGGACAGTACGTGTTCGATTACTTTACCGCCCTGCCGCTGGACAACGCCCTGGGCGGCGACGAGAACACGAACTTCACGCCCGAGGTGCAGTTGGCCGGTGCCCGGGTCTACGGGCGCGTCAACCTTAACGCGGCGCCGTGGACCGTGTTGGCGGGTCTGCCGCTGACCAAGTCGGGCCTGCTGCCCGCGAGTTACCGGGACGTCATCCACATGTTTATCTATGGAGCCGTGGGCCAGCTTGAGGAGCTTCCGCTCGGGGAAAGGGCGGCCAAGGCGATCGTGGCCTATCGCGATGCCTGGCGCATCCCCGGCGCCCCCGCCCACCCCAATGTGGAGGAGACCGGCGATTTCCGCGGACGGGGGCCCTCCAGCAATCCCAACCTGCTGACGTTCCCGCCCGCACAAGACATGCACGGCGCTCACATCGCGCCGTGGTATGGTCAGTTGCGCAAGGGCTCGGGCTTTTTGACCGTGGGCGAGTTGGCCAACGTGCGCCATTGGAGCGTCGGCGTTGTGGACAACGGCACCAACATCCACGGCGACGAGTTTACCTACTGGCGGATGGACAGCGGGGTTATCGGCCGCAGGTACCCCGACGATCAGTTCACGCCGTCCGGGTTGGCGGATTACCCTTGCGAAGATTACGTTCAGGCCGTCGGGCTGCTGGTGGCGCTGCAGGACTGGGTGACCACGCGGTCGAACATCTGGACGATCTACGGCACGGTGCGCGGTTACCCCGGCCGGAATAACGAGTATCGCGCGGAGGTGGAGAAGCGGGCCATCCGCTTCGAGGAAACGGTGGATCGTCTGCCGAGCTTCCTCGAGCCCGGCTCCGCGCCGCGGCGGATCGGCGAGCGGCGGGTCGGGGCCTATAACGACACGCGAGGGAACTAAGCGTAAGCGGGAATTGCAAACGTTTGCGGTGGCTGGAAAAACCGCCAACACGGCGCACTCAAAATGTCGAATTATAGAAGGTGTGCTAGAAGCCCCAAAGCGTGCAGGGTACAATAATGTGACCAACCGCGCCCGAGGGGTCCGGAGGGGGCACGGAGACGGCTTTGCGTCTGCGTGCAACGGAAGTCCTACGAATAATGGGAGCAACCATGTACCAGTTAGTTCCAAACCGAGGTGCCCACCGAGGGCGCCGGGCGAGCGTGGCGGTGCTGCTGATTGGATGGTGTTCGGCTTACGCGCTGGGGAAGAACGAATTCACCCCCCTCACCGACAACCCCAACGCCGGCCAGGTGCCGGTGGTGCTGAAAAAGGCGCCCCCGCTGATGCCGGCGGAGATATCCGACCGCGGGATGCTCGAGGCCGGCGGCGAGCTGCGGGGCTGCCCTTGCACCGACATCGGGGACTATCTCATCACCTACACCTTCGCGAATGTTTTCCGGGGCAATATCTACCAGATCGATCCCGATGGCACCGAGCGAACGCTGTGCTCATTCGAGATGCGGCTGGACAAACCGGCCGGGGCGACGCTGTGCTTCTTCGTGTACGAGAGCGAAACCATCAACGGCTCGTACACCCGACTGGGCGAGTGGGTGCGGACGCCGTCCGGAGACGGGCTGGACTACTACAGTTCCGGGTCGATTGACCTGGTCCTCACCCCCGAACGCTATTACCTCATGGGCGTGGCCTGGGACGACGTATCGATCACTTTCGGCCTGGACAGCGTCAACTACGCCGCGGGAGTCGAAGAGGAGTTCGGACTGGTCCTGGGCTGGGCCGGCCTCAACAAGGGCTGCGCGGACATGGAGGAGACCGAGAGCGTCTCGCGGCAATACCTCGGCGCGTACGCCCAACGGGTCTGCTTCGAGCCGGCCCCCGGGGCCTGCTGCCTCGGCGTGCAGTGTATCGAAACGACGCTATCCGACTGCTTCAACAAAGGCGGTCAATACACGGTTGACGGAATCCGCTGCGCCGATGTTCTCCCATGTCCCTTGCCCGAGGGGGTGTGCTGCTTCGATGAGACCTGCGCCCAGTATCCGCAGATCGTGTGCGAGGATATCGGGGGAACGTATCTGGGACTGATTAACAGCTCCGGTATCCCCGTGATGGGCGACTTCAACTCAAACGGCATCATCGACGGCGACGACTTCATCGAATTCCAGACCTGCTTATCCTACGGCAACGGCCCGGTCAGCTTCCCGGGCACGCAGACCTGCATGGACGTGTGCGCTTGCGACAGCAACGGGCTGACCTGTGATACCAACGGTTTATACGCCCCGTTGGGTGAAGAGTGCCTGCTGGAATGCGACTGCGACAGCAACGGGGTGTACTGCACGGACCCCCCGCCCCCCTACGCGCCGGCGCAATACTGCCTGGACTTCTTCGATTTCGACGCCAGCGACACCATAGACCTGCGCGACTTCGCCGACTTCCAGGTGATGTTCGGCGTACCGCAGGATGTGGACCAGTGCTACGGCGATCCCTGCGTCTACGAGCGGGCCCCGTGCTGCAAGTATGATGGGACGTGCGAGGACAATCTGACCGAAGACGAGTGCGAAGCTGAATACGGGGCGGAATGGCAACCGGACATCACCACCTGTGGTCTGGCCAACTGCGTCCCGCTGGGTTCCTGTTGTCTGGGTTCGTCGTGTTTCGACGGCTGGATGGAGGTGCAGTGCGAGTACGGCGACTGGTGCGAGGGTATGCGCTGCTATCCTGACGGCCTGGTGACCTGCCCGCTCGATGGCGGGTGTCCGGAATTGAGTTCCAACGGTGCCTGCTGTTTGTACGACGGCGAGTGCATGCTTACAAATGCACTCGACTGCGCCAACACCAACGGCACCTATTGGGGCAACGGGACCACCTGCGAAGACCCGGAGGTGGAGTGCCTAGCATACGGTGCCTGCTGCGCCGGCAGCTACTGCCTGGAGCTGGAGGAGGCCGACTGCTCTACTGAGCCCGGTTTCAGTTGGACGGCCGGGGTGCGCTGCGATCCCAGCCCGTGTCCCGGCGCCTGCTGCGACGAGAGCGACGCATGCCAGGTTTTGACCCAGGCGGAGTGCGCGGTGATACCGAACTCGGTTTACGCTGGTAATGGAATCCCATGCGAGTTCAACACCTGTCCACTCACGGCGCCTTGTTGCATTGGCAGCATTTGCTTCAACGACACCACCGAGCAAGATTGTCTGGGCGCCGGCGGGTACTGGCACCCCGAGTACGACGACTGCGGCGAGTTCACGTGTCCTTAGCGAACCCTAAACTCAATGGTCTGCGGGTGCGTGTTTAGCCAGGTCCCAGTCCCGGCCAGGCGTCTTCCTATGTGCGCCAGGCTTGGCGTGAATCTTGGAGGTGGAAGTCCTCTGCGGGCCGTGATGACCGGAACCGCGAGCCAAAGGCAAGGGCGTCCGCTACGAGGCGGAATCTGAAGGAAGTCGGAGGCCAAAACCCCCCACCGGCGTATCCACGGCACCACCCGCAGGCAGATGGGCAAGGTCTTTGAAGCAGTGGAACGCCCCGCACTACGATGATGATGACGTCGAATCGTCCCCTGGAGGACTGGGGCAAGCTGATCGGCAACGTTCCGGCGGCCACCGCAAACCGGTTTGCGGATTGACACTTGCGCTGCGGCCGATATGGTCCTGGCCGAGGAAACGCGACCGTTATGGAACGTCTCGGACGGTTCTTCTCTCGCATCTCGCAACGGTATCTGCCCGATCCGATGGTGTTGGCGGTTCTGCTGACGCTGTTCGTCATGGCGGTCGCCTGGGTGGCGCCCCAGAGCGATGCTTTGCGCGACGCAGGCGTGGGCGGGCGTCTGACGGGCGTCACCGGTTTGTGGATCAAGGGCATCGCCAGTACCGGTTTTCTGGCGTTCGCGTTGCAGATGTGTCTGATTCTGCTGACCGGGTTCGGGTTGGCCAAGGCGCCGGTGGCGACCCGCTTGCTCGATGCTCTGGCCGCGACGGCCCGGACCAACCGCGGGGCTGTCTTCCTGGTCGCCCTGGTCTCCTGCGTGTCCTGCTGGATCAACTGGGGCTTCGGGCTGATCGTTTCGGGGCTGTTGGCCGAGCAGATTCGGACGCGGTTTGCGCGGTCGCGGATCCCCTGCCAGTACCCGCTCATCGTGGCGTCGGCTTATGTCGGCATGATGATCTGGCACGGTGGGCTCTCCGGCTCAGCCCCCCTCAAGGTGACGGGGGGGATCACCATCGAACGGCAACTCGACGGCGAGTCGGTCAGCGTCCAGGTAGAGGGCATCACCATCAAGCATACCACGCTGTCACCGACGAATCTCGTGCTCACCGGTGTGCTGTTTATCGGTATTCCCCTGGTGGTTCGGGGTATGGCCGGTCGGCCGGGCACATGCGAATTGCTGCCGGAAGAGGCGGGCCCATCGGTGGGGCCGCTGGAGAGTAGCGCGGCGCCCGCGGGGGAACGGACTCCGGCGGACACGCTTAACCGCGCCCGTTGGTTACGGGCCTTGATTGTATTGGTGGCGCTGGCGACCCTGGTGATGCACGTGCGGGAGAAGCACTGGGGGGCGGTGGACCTGACCTTCGTCAACCTGCTGTTTCTGACGCTGGGTCTGATGCTGCACCGCGACATCGTCTCATACATGGCGGCGCTGGCCGATGGCGGAAAGGCCGTTGTCGGAATCGTCATTCAGTTTCCGCTCTACGCGGGTATCCAGAACATCATGTCAGGGGCGGGACTGGCGGCGGCGGTGTCGCACTTCTTCGTGAATCTGTCGCAGTGGGGGGGCGAGGCACTGGGCGTCGCGCCGGGAACGACGTTTCCCGCGGCGACGTTCTTCAGCGCCGCGCTGGTGAACATGTTCGTGCCCTCCGGCGGGGGGCAGTGGATCGTACAGGGTCCGATCATGTGTTCGGCCGCGGACCACCTGCACCTGTCGTTGAGCCAGACGGTGATGGCGGTGGCCTACGGGGACCAGCTCACCAACATGATTCAGCCGTTTTGGGCGATCCCGTTGATGGGTTTGACCCGCGTCAACGCGCGGCAGTTCATGGGTTATTGTGCGCTGCTGATGCTGTTGGCCACGCCGGTCTTTATCGCGGCGTTGCTGTTCTTCTGACCCGGATTTCCCAAATGGATTGGTCGTGATGGCATGATACGTGTAGTTTGTCCCTATTATTCAAGAGTTTCCGGCCATTTTGACAGGGGCATCCAATGGGTGACAGGCGAGAACAAGCACTTCGTGTTCAATTCGACGGCAAGCTCAAGCTCAGATTCCACGGAGCAAAGATCACGAGTGATGCGGGTTTGCTTGCGTTTCGTGAACTGGATGAAGCATTCCGTTTAACGGAGAAGGGGAGCACGGTGTTGTCCGATCCGCGTCATGGCAAGAACACGCAGCACACAGTGTTGGCCATGTTGCGACAGAGCGTCTACGGACGGTTGGCGGGCTACGAAGATGTCAACGATGCAGAGCGTTTGCGAGTTGATCCCGCCATGCGTCGAGTTGTTGGCGGACGGGCGAAGGAGAAGGAGGCTGCGTCCACCAGCGAGACCTGCCTGCCGGCAGGCAGGTGAGCCGGTTCGAGACGGAGATACTGAGTTCGAGGCAGAACCTGACGGCGCTGATGGATTTGTCCGGCACTTGGATTGACCTGGTTCAGCAGTGTGCACCGCTGG
>JAUWNF010000426.1 GCA_030612785.1 Phycisphaerales bacterium | reverse complement strand
CGCAGTGGAGTTCGCCCGTGAGGACAAGCCCGGGGTGAGCGACGCGCTGCGCTTTTCCCGGGTCAAGTTCTTCTCCGGGTTCTTCATCACGCCGTTACTACCCCTCGGAGTCATGCTGGGGATCGGGCTGGTAATGGCTATCGGCGGTCTGTTCCTGTGCATTCCTTACCTCGACTGTCTGGTGGTGCTGGCTTTTCCGCTGGCGTTGGTGGGGGGGCTGGCCATTGCCTTTGTGCTGCTCGGCTGCGCCGGTGGCGGCAGCTTCTTCTGGCCGACGGTGGCGGCGGAGGGCTCCGACGGCTTTGACGCGATCTCGCGGAGCTTCAGCTACTTCTTCAGCCGACCGGTGCGGACTATCTTCTACGGTCTGACGGCGCTGGTCTGGGGCGGCATCTGCTGGGTGGTCCTCAAGTTCGTTCTGTGGATGACCTTGCGGATCACGCACGCTTGTGTTTCGTTCGGCGACGGCTTCGGCACCGGCTGGGGCGTGCGCGAGGGCGCCGCGGAGAACGCCACCAAGCTCCAATTCCTCTGGCGAATCCCGGAACTCAGCGATCTCTACGCGATGGGCGATCGTTCACAGATGGTCCGGTGGGAAATTTTCCCGGCCGTGATCCTCGGAATCTGCGTGCTGCTGACGATCGGCCTGCTGTGGGCATTTCTGGTCTCGTTTTACTTCTCGGCCAGCACGATCATCTACTTTCTGCTACGCCGTGAAGTGGACGCCACGGACTACGAGGACGTCTACCTTGAGGAAGAGGAGGGCGTTGGCACGGAGATGGCACCTGCGGGCGCGCCGGTGAGCGAAGCGCCACCGCCCGTGCAGGAAGAACCTTCGCCCCCGGCGGAGCCGTCGCCGCCTGAGCCTCCTCCACCAACAGACCAACCCGAAGAGGACACGCCACCGACTGAACCAACGAACGAGTCTGACGAATAGGCGTGAGCTTCCGTAGTCCAGATGGCACGGGGGTCGATTCATGCAGATTGCGTTCATCGTATGGCTCGTGCTCCTCGGGCTGATCGGACTGGTCTGGCTGTCCCGCCACGTGGAGGTTGCACGTGCCCGCCACACCGAGCGGGTGCTCTCGTCCACCACGTATACTGGTTCGCCCGCCGCGGCGCCCCGGGTTTCCATACTGGTGGCGGCCAAGGACGAGGAAAAAAACATCGCTGCCTGCGTGGAGTCCTTTCTCGAACAGGATTACCCGGACTTCGAACTGATCGTCATCAACGACCGTAGTGCGGACCGCACCGGCGATATCCTGCACGATTTCCAGCGGCGGCACCCCCAGCGCATGCGCGTGGTCACCATCACCGCACTGCGCGATGGCTGGTTTGGCAAGAACAACGCCATGCGCGCCGGCGTGGAGGTCTCCACCGGGGAGTGGCTCTGCCTGGCGGATGCCGACTGCACCCAGACCTCACGCAGAACGCTGGCGGTGGCTGTGCGGGAGTGCCAGGAGCAAGGCACGGACTTCCTTTCGGTTCTACCGGTGCTGATCACCAAGAGCTTTTGGGAGCGGATCATTCAGCCGGTTTGCGCCGGTATCATGATGATCTGGTTTCGCCCGGAAAAGGTCAACGATCCCCGCTCTTCGTCGGCCTACGCCAACGGCGCGTTCATGCTGATGAAGCGCGGCGTGTACGACGCCATCGGAGGCCATGAGGTGGTCAAGACCGAGGTGAACGAAGACATCCACATGGCCCGCATCGCCAAGAGCAAGGGCTTCCGATTACAGGTGATCCAGAACGACGATCTTTATACAACGCACATGTATTCATCGTTGGGGGCGGCCTGGCGAGGCTGGAGCCGAATCTTCTACGGTTGCCTGGGCACGTTTAGAAGACTCCTGGTCGCCCTCCTGGTTCTAACGGTGTTCAGCCTGGGCCCCTGGATTAGCCTGCTGATCGCGGCGTTGGGCTACCACGGGGCCGGCATCGGCGAAGCCGCTTCGTGGTGGCGATGGATGCTTATTGCTTCAGCCGCCACGGTTACGATCGAACAATCGGTGATCGCCCGGTTTTACAAGCTGGTACGCATGCCGGTGGTATATTCCATCGGCTATCCCCTGGGGGCCGTCATCACCTGGAGCATGCTGGTCAATGCCATGCTCAAGCTGGGCGGCACGACGACCACCACGTGGCGGGGCACCACCTACCGCGCCGACAAGCTCGACTCGACCGATGCCCCTACAGGAGCGGCACGATGATGTTACCTGAAACGATTATCTGCCGGTGGTACCTCCTCGTCGGGTGTATGCTTGCCGGGTCCCCGGTCCTCGCGGATGGCGGGGCTGCGAAGATCGATCCCGAATTAGCGGGGCAAACGGTACAGGCCGTGGACCGGGCGCTGACGTTCCTGGCGGCTGCACAGCGGGAAGACGGCGGCTGGGAACTCTTCGGGCGGACCGATCCGGCAATCACCGCCCTGATTGCCAAGTGTTTCGTGCAGAGCGCGAAGCACGGTCCCGAGCATCGGATTAGCCGCCGGGCGTTGGCGTTCGTGCTCACGTTTCAGCAGGACGACGGCGGGATCTACGTCAAGGACGCCGGGTTGCCCAACTACTACACCAGTGTGGCGGTGATGGCCCTGGCGGCAGCGGGAGACGAGCGCTACGCGGCGGCCGTCAAGCGGGCTCGGGATTTCCTCATCGAGCTGCAATGGGATGAGCAAGAGGGGCACAAACCGCAAAGCGCGTGGTACGGGGGAGCCGGGTATGGCCCCCACAAACGCCCGGACCTGTCTAACACGCAGATGATGCTCGAAGCACTCAAGCAGTCGGGGCTCCCGGCGGCGCACCCCAGTTACCGAAAGGCCTTGGCGTTCATCTCGCGCTGCCAGATGTCCAGCCATACTAACGATCAGGTGTTCGCCCGCGGGGCGAACGACGGCGGGTTCATTTATACGCCCGCCGGCGGCGGCGAGAGCAAGGCGGGGACGGTGCTCACCGACGGCCGCCCACGCCTGCGCAGCTACGGTTCGATGACCTATGCGGGGTTCAAGAGCATGCTTTACGCGGAGGTGAAGCGCGACGATCCTCGGGTACGGCAGGCCTACGACTGGATTCGCAAACACTACACTTTGGAACATAACCCCAACATGCCTGAGGCACGGTCGCACGAGGGGCTGTATTACTACTATCACGTCTTCGCCCGGGCGCTGGCGGCGTGGGGCGAGGATAGCATCGTCGACGCGCGCGGCACCGCGCACAACTGGCGTGCGGACCTCTGTCGCAAACTGCTGACCACGCAATCTTCCGACGGCAGTTGGGTGAACCAGGCCGACCGCTGGTACGAAAGCAATCCATACCTGGTGACCGCGTATGCGGTGCTGGCCCTGCAAACGGCCTTGCGCTGAGCTGATATCGCTGCGGAGGGCGACCGGTATCGCGAAGCGGCTTAGCCTAATCGGCGTCCACTCGCCGGTCACGGATGTGGGATATCGAGTCAGAAAACACCCTCCACGCACCGGTTCCCATGATAGCGGCGGGTGGCCCATCCCGTTGGCGGGCAATGCCCGCCTCGGGGTGGGGGACGACCGTCGCTCCTCTGGGGCTTGGCCATGGGTGGTCCGGTGACCCAGGGCGGACACGGCTGTCGATTTAGTCTGTAGCGTCGCCCCTTGTGGGCGGCGCATCCGCGTTCCTCGTCACCCACAAGGGGTGACGCCTGGGCTTTGGCCGTTCGTCACCCACAAGGGGTGACGCTACATCTGAGGCCGTCACGAATGACCAAACCGACAACCCCTGACGCCCTGGGCTATATTCCTTCGCCCGCTCCGCGGTGAGAAATGAAGGTCAGGTGGACGCGAGCTGTCCAGCTTGACGCCGGACGGCGGCAGTCTCTCGTAACCTGCTGTCCGCTAAGAGGTTGGCGATGCGACCCC
>JAUWNF010000024.1 GCA_030612785.1 Phycisphaerales bacterium | reverse complement strand
GCAAGTGATGCAGCTCCATTCAAGGGGGTAGGTTTTGACTACACGCCCGTTTCAGGCTCCGAGCGTTCGCAGTGGCTCGCAATCGAAGATTGCAGCCTCAAAAAAGCCGAAGATTCTCGACTACTGGCTAACTTGGGCTAGTAAGCTGCCGTGCTCTGAGGCCATTCGTAGACTGGATGCTCTTCGGTTACGGGTCGAGGGGGGGGAGCGGAGTTACTATCGTCAACGATGATCACGTATTCGTTGAACGGCGTCGATTCGGCCGATTGCTCGGCCGAATCGGCGGGCGATTGTTCGCTTTCGCGCGCAAATACAGCCAAGTCTTGGCCAAACCCCACCTCCAGTATTTCGTGCCTTATATTGACCATGCTTCTTGTTCTCCAAAGTACTGTAGCTCGGAAGGCCAACCTGCTACAATAGCTATCTTAGATTATCGTATAGATTATCGCATTTTCTGCGAGAAATCCTTTAACCTGGGCCTCAGCACCTCCTCGGCCCTTCAATCGGAGTATATGCCGCGCGATTGGTTGATCGGGTGAGGAGACCGATCACCCCAACATAGAGGGCTGCCCGACGTCGGTAGCGGCGGATATACTGGGCCTCCCTCGACGGCTGGTTGTGCCAAAATCGGGCGCGAAGTGCCTTCCAAGTGAGGTCGCCACATGCGTCCTATACTGCTAGCGTCTGATTCCTTCGCAGTTCGCGAAGATTTCCTGGTTGCGGTTGAAAGTCGCGCCGGGCAACCGCGCAAGATCAGGGTCATGTTAGGCCTGTGGCCCCGTCAGGGCCTATCGGGTACGCTTTCACATCGGCGGCGGGGCTTTCCCGTCCGCAGCCAGGATGCAGGCTTGGCGTCTGGCATGGAGGGCGGCCCGGTCCGTCGCCCATTTGTCTGACCGTGGCTCGAGCGGGCACCGAGACCAGGGCTGCGCATGAGACCTTGCCTTCAGCAATTGACAAAACCGGAAGTGCGGCAACATCAGACTCGGGTGTTGCCACCGCGTCGCCCGCAGCGCGCGGGGAATGCTCCGGAGTCTTGCCGCAGCGGGTAAGCACCCGGTAGTAGACGGCGGCCAGTTCTCTGGTAGTTGCCAGGCGGTCGTATTGGGCGTAGGCCACCTCTCGGGCGCGACGCCCCAGGCGCTCCGCAAGCTTTTTGTCCCGGAGAATGCGCAGCAGCGCCTTACCCATCGCCTCCGGATCATGGTCTTCGGTGACCAGCGCCTCCTCTTCATCACGCAGGCCCTGACTCGAACCCTTGGTGACTACCACCGGTTTGCCGGTGGCCATGAAGTTGAGCAGCTTCACGGGTACGCCGGGGCAATCCGGACGTGGCACCGCGCTGGTGTCCGCGGCGGCAAGGTACGCCGGTAGATCGGCGAAACGCACGACGTCGGGAAAGATCACCGAATCCGCGACGTGCTCGTCGCGGGCCATCTGTTCCACTTCCCGGCGTTGCGGTTCGTCGTCCAACGTACGCACAAAGGCCAGTTTCGCATTCGGCAACTCGGCCAGTACGACCCGCATAGCCTGCAACAAGTAATCGATTCGCTGGAACGTATTCAAAACCCCGGTGTAGACCACCAGCGGCTCGCCATTCACCCCCATGCGCGCGCGGGCATCCCCGGGACGAGCATCGGCGAACATCGACAAATCAATGCCCAACTTCACCACATCCAGACGACCCGGCGAAACGCCCAGACGCAACAAGCAGTCGCGAATCGTCGGCGTATAACACAACACCTGATCAGCCAAACGCGGAACCGTTCGATCCAGCAGCTTCGCCAAGACTTGGGCCAGCTTGGGCGGCCAGATGAAGTTGTAGGTGTGCAACTCGTCGCTCATCGTGTTGACCGCCCCGTACACCAGGGGTCTTCCGGTCAACCACTTCGCGACTACCCCCACCATGGCACCCTCGTAGTTGATGCCGTGGAGAATATCAATCCTATACTTGAGAACCACGCTGATCGTCTTTAGGACGAGCAGGATGTCCCAGAAAATCTTCGCAACGGTCGGTCCCACAACAATCTCATTGACGGGACCCACGGCTGGAACCCGGTGGATTCTCACGCCACGGACGATCCCCGGCTGGCGCGCCGCGTAGGTGATCACGTGAACTTCATGGCCGAGTTCGGCCAGCGCTTCCGCCTTCTCACGAATTCCCCCCGGCGTACCATGATTTGCAGGAAACGGGCACGCTGCAATAATCCCCACTCGCATTGATTGTCCTCCCCCAGACAGAATCGGCGCGGTTCAAATCCCTCCTCGTGGGATTGTCTCTTTTTGATTTGATGGCCCAACGCTAGTTGCTTCACCTCATGGTACGGGCCTGGGAATCCAATGTCAAGGACCGTTATGGTGTACCTTCTTCTCAAGACGCTCCGGGCGTCTGGGATTGGGCCGCGGGAGTGTCTCTACGGAGCGGCCTCGAATCCCGTGACGTCAACCACGAAGACACCCTCTCTTGCGCCTGATTCCCAAGTTAAGCTGTGCAACCCGGTAGGCGTCCAATAAACGCGCGCCCATCTTAACACGCTGCGGTATCCGCCGCTTTGTAGCGGCCTGCGTCTCGCAGGCCGTTCGGCCGGCGGGGACGCCGACCGCTACACAAAAGCCCGCGACTTTGCGCGTACTACTAACACCCCGCGGGCGAAGCTCACCACACAGCAAACCGCCTCAGCCCGCGTGAGTTGAAAACCGTACGTTACCGGACGTCCGCGGGTCGCAGTCGTTACGCGGGTGCAAAGCAACGGGCTCCGTGCAATCGGAGGACTGCACGAAGCCCGGTTTAGCGCAGGTGTCGGCTGGACTTATGAAAGGTGCTTGGAGACCAAAGCGGTCATCTCGAACATGCTGACCTGCCTCTTGCCGCCGAACACGACCTTGAGCTTCTCATCAGCGTTGATCATGCGGCGATTCTTGGCGTCTTGCAGATCATTGCGCTTGATGTAAGCCCACAGCTTCTTGGTGACTTGGGTTCGCGGCATGGGCTTGTCACCGACCACGGCGGCCAATTCCGCGGAGAGAGTGTAGGGCCGCATGAAAGCCGGGTTGGGCTTTCGCTTCTTTTTCTTGACCGCTTTCTTTTTCTTGACGGTCTTCTTCTTAGTAAGCTTCTTCTTGGCAACTTTCTTCTTCTTCGCGACCTTCTTCTTGGTCACCTTTCGCTTGGCCTTTTTCTTGAGGCCTTTTTTCGCGGCGCCTTTCATCTTGCGCGCCGCTTTCTTCTTCTCTGCCATGGCGTTACTCCTAATCCACGCACGATCAACCTGCACCGACACAGTAGGTGCGCAGCCTTATTATGAGACCTTGTATCCGTTCTTCCACGAAGAATCCAGCAAAAAACGGCGATTTCGAGGCAGAAAAGTTGCCCGGCTGAGGTCCGTGGCGTGGGGAAATCCACGGGGAACTAGCTTGCCAGCAAGGGTCGGGAGGGTGTCGTCGGCCGCCCAGACCCCGCACGTGACGCCCCCGAGGATTTCACGCGGAAGTTGATTCAGCACCGCCGCGGCCGTCCCGATATCACAGGATGAACGTCCGGGTATCCCTACGCCGGCAGGAACTTATGAGCCCCGTCCATGCCGGTCTGGGTACCCCGGTCCATGCACGAACATTCACGGATGGATGTGCCTGGCGTGGAAGACCAAAACCGATCTCGCAGGAACAGGCAGAACCAGATCGCGTCCGAGTCGCGCGGTGCAGGCTTGGTAGACAGCCCCTCGCTCGCCGGAATACGAGAGAACATCTCGGAAGCCATTCGGATTCTGGCGCTGCGGCGTTGGTACTTCCTCGTTCCCTTCTGCCTGGGGACGGTGTTGGCAACGACCACCAGTCATTATCTGCCCCGCACCTACTCCGCATCCACGACCTTTGAGCGCGTCGATGACGACGTGCTGCAGAATTTGCCCATTCGGGGGACGGTGGGTTCGTTTCTCCCATTTCGGGAGACGTTCAGCCGCGACATCCAGTCGCCGGAGATCATGGACGAAGTGGCGACGGCGTTCGGGCTGACCGAAGACCTCCCCAAAAATCCTGACGGAACCCTTACGCCCGCAGCGAAAGAGATGCGCCGGCGGATCGGCGCCCGGCTGTTGCGCGGAGTCTCTGCTGGGGTCGTAAGCAGCCGCAATTACAAGGATACCCTACGCCTGAACTACACGGGAACGACGCCCACCGACGCCGTCCAACTACTCGAAGCGGCCCGCGATGCCTACATCCGTCAGACGCGCGTACGGATTACGCAGAGACTCCAGGAGAACAAGACGTACTTCGAGGAGGAGGCCGCCAAGCGCCGCACGGTCGTCGACGCGCTTGATCGTGAGAAAATCCAGCGCGAAATCGAGTCACCGACCATCGATCCCACGAGGGCCGACACCATCTTCATCAAACTGACCTCGTTGAAAAACGAGCAGCGCGAGTTGGAACGACAGCGGAACACGGTTCAGGCCAAGGCGCTCAAGACCAGGCAATACCTGGGGTCGATCGTCACGACCTCCTCACTACCTCCCAACAGCGGGATGGCCGTCGGGCTTGCTTCGGTGCTGAAGAGCCCGCGGGCTCGCGAGATCGAGGCGGAAATCAACCGCATTGACACCGAGATCGAGGAACTCAAGATCAAGCGCCGGATGACGGACCAGCACCCGGAGATTGTGGAGCGGCGGGAACTGCGGGCGCGTTACGAGGGTCTGCTGGCCACCGAGTACGGGCCCGTCGGGCCGGTCCCCAACCAGGGGCTGGCGCGGGAGGACACTGTCGGGCCTGACGCCTCCATGGGGGATGTATGGCGGGCAGCCAAGCTGCGGGCGGAAATGGACTTGGTCGCGTATGAAGACGAACAGGAGCGGATAGCAGGATCGCTACGGCTGGTCGGGGCTGAGATAAAGACCTTGGAAGCCGCCCGCGATAACGTTCCGGCGGCCCGGGCCGCATACCGCGACCTACAGGAAAGGCTGAATCATGCCCGAGAGGATTACGCACTCTACGCCCAGACCGCACAGCGCTTCGCTCTGCTGTTGGCCGCCGATGAGAACGAACGCGGCATCCGGTTCAATGTCCTGGGTCCGACCGTGGCAGGGACCACGCCCACGAACCCCAAGTCAAAATCGGTGCTGGTCCTCGCCCTGCTGATCGGCGTCGGCGCCGGGGTGGTGTTTGTGTTGCTGGCGGAGTTGTTCGACCGGAGCTACCACACCAGCAAGCAGGTCGTGCAAAGCCTGGGCGTGAACATCCTGGAAACGATCGACGAAATCGTCACCTCGGCGGACCGGGCACGCCGGTTTCGGCGCAAGTTCCTCTTGGCACCGGCGGTCACCGTCCTACTCCTGGGCGCGGCGGGCCTGAGTTCGTCGATGGCCTATCTGAGCTTGGAGCAGCCCGCCACCTACGAGCGCCTCATGCAAAAACCGCGCGGCATGTGGCAACGCTGGACAGGCACCCGAGAGGAAGTCCCTGACGAGCATGACAGGATCGCCGCTCACATATCCAGGGAATCGCTCACCGCACAGGCCCCGGGGTAGACACGGCGGCGCGGCCCACGGCTTCCCGCGTTCCAGGCTGCAACCACCAGGAAGCAATTCAGCGCGGGGTGGGAAGTACCGATAATGTCATCGGGGCACATGAACGCAAATGACTTGTTTCTTGGCCAGCCCTTCCAAAACGGCGCCCGAGCGCCCACCATGCCCGGGCGATCAGCGGGCGGTGCACAAGCGTGCCCGCCAGCGTCTGGAACAGCACGCCGAGATCTGGCGTGGGCACCCTTTGCTACGCCGAATCTACCGGCGGTATCACCAGACCCTCGACGACACCCGTAGTTGCGTAGCCGGTATCGACATCGAGATCGGCGCCGGGCACGGCAGCTTCGCGGAGTTCCGCCCCGACACGTTCTCGTGCGATATCGTTCCCTGCCCCTGGCTGGACTGCGCCGCCGACGCGGCGCATCTGCCCTTCGCCGACGAGTCGTTGGCCAACATCATCATGCTCGACGTGCTGCACCACGTCGACCGACCCGCCGATTTCTTCAAGGGGGCGGCCAGGGCACTGGCCCCGGGCGGACGAATCCTGCTCATCGAACCCTACGTGTCGCCGGTGAGTTGGGTTGCGTGGCGTTTTTTTCACCACGAGAGCATCGACATGCAGGCTCGGCCGCTGGGGGACGACGGCGCGCACACGGGTGTTCGCACGGACGATCCTTGGGATGCCAACATCGCGATTCCCACGTTGCTCTTTTGGAAGGACTTGGGCGCCTTCCAGCGGCGGTTTCCCGTCCTGTCGGTTGTCCGCCGCGACCGGTTCGACCTGCTGCTGTTTCCATTGAGCGGTGGTTTCGAGAAGCGCCGTCTAGTGCCGCTGGCCCTGGCACCCGTCGTGCATGCGCTGGAGCGATTCCTGACACCACTCACGCCGATGCTGGCGTTTAGATGTCTGGTGGTGATCGAGAAAACGTCCGATAGCTGAACGTTGCCGGCGCCTGGTGCACTGGGAATACACACCCTGTAGACGTAGTGTTATGACCACGCTATCGAACACCAAACTAGCACCACAATCAGACGCCGCCGGCTCCTCCCGACATCCTACACGACGCGGCGCACTCACGGTGTCGAGCATGATGGAACGAGTGGGCGCGCCGGCGTATGCGCGCGCGGGGGTCCTGGCGTTCACCCTCCTACTGGTCGGGCTGCAGCCTTGGGGGGAACCGTGGTGGTACACGGCCGACTCGGACGCCGTCTACATGGGTAATGCCCTGAATCTGCTCATGGGCAACCAGACCAAAATGCTGGACCACCCGGCCCTTCCCATGCAAGCGTTGGTAACGCTGAGTGTCGGGGCCGATTATCTCTTGCACGGTTGGTGGTCAGGCCTCGGGGTTCGGCAGTATGCGGATGCCTGCTTTGCCGACCTGGACCGAATCATGTGGCTCGCGGCGTTCTGGGGAGTGGTTTTTCTGCTCCTCGGGGTGATGATAGCCTATGAGGTTGGACGCCGCATGTTCGGGCATTGGTGCTGGGGGGTGATGTCGGCCGGTCTGTACCTGGCGATGCCGGGGCACTTGACCTTCGCCACCATGGTTCGGCCGGAACACCTCCTGTCAGCTTCCTGCCTCTTAGCTGCTTACCTGATGTGGCGGGCACTGGAAAGACAAAGCCCGAGCCGATGCCTGTTGGCGGCGCTGCTCATCGGCCACGCCATCAGCGAGAAGGTGCATGCCATCGGCATGTTGCTGCCTCTGGGCGTGACGGTGCTGGGGTTGTTGCACACCGATTGGATGGCGTGCGCCGCGCATACCATCCGCAAATGGGGGGAGCGCTACCGTAAGCAGCTTCTGGTCGGCGCCGCCGCCTGGCTGGCGTGCTTGATTCTCCTGAACCTCGGGCGTCCTGCAGGGGTGCTGGATTGGAAGGTCTTCGCCGCACTCGGTCTGGCGGGGGGATACCTGATCGTGTCGGTGTGGCTGGTTCGCCGATACGCCGCCTCGCGGTTGGTGCGCGTGGTGCTCAATCCAGCCTATATGCTGACCGTGGTCGCGTTGGGCTTGGGCTTGATTGTTCCCAGCATGTTGCTGCTGGATGAGATACGACCGTTGCTCTGGCAGTTGGCCACCCTGGTAACCGGGCGCGGCATCAACACCGGTATGAGCCTCTCGGGCTTGATGGAGGGGCTCTGGACGCTCGGCGGTCGGTTGCTCGAGGCTTACGCCGTGCCCTTGGTGATATTGGCGGGGCTCGGGGCGCTGCGCGTGGTTCCCCGGCGGCGGTGGCGCGACGGGATCTGGATCGTGGCGGCCCTGAGCATGCTGGTGCCGGCGTTGGGGCGGAGCTCCGTCGCCCCCAGCGCGCACTATCTGGCCCCGACGCTGGTGCTGCTGATACCTCTGATGATCCGCGCGTTCAAGCCGCTCAGCGTCACCGCCACTGTTACGGCCGCCCGACCCGCTACGTGGCTGGTGCTTGCCCTGGTTGTGCTGGGACCGTACGGGCTGGCCTTGAATCGAACCTGGACCAACGTAGCCCGGGCGGAGAAGATCGCAGCCGTCTCGGGCAAGGTGGTGGCGCGGCTGGAGCCCGGGGAAGCCATCCTGATGAACTACGGGGCGATGAACGAAGAGGCCGGCTACTACCGTCACCTGGTCGATTACTGCCTCTACGCCCCGCTGCCCAAGTTACGCTGTTTCCCGGATGTGCCCCACGGACTCGACGAGTACCGGAGACAAGGGGTGCGGGCGGCGTACTACATCATGGCTCCGGGCTCTGGACGGCCGCAGATCGAGACGGAGGGTGACGGGCGGATCATCGCCACTAACGCCTGGGGCGAGCGCTTCGAAGTGGAATGGTTGGCGTCGTACGATGGCGGCCCGCTCCCGCTCGAGGTCTACCGCATTCATCAGCATTTGCCCCGATAACAAAAGCGCGCCCTCTCAACCGCCGATAACTCCGTTGTGACGCCGTCCCGGGAGCACCGAGCACCTTGATAAGCAAGCTTCATGACTTGCCCGCCGCCGTTGCGCGACCGGAACTGGACGAAGCGGCGCTTTCCGACCAAGTCGAGCGTCTGCGCCGCGTGCCCTCGGCGGTCGAATGGGAACGGGCGTTTCGGGAGTACTACGGGGACCGTCAACGCCGCGGACGCGGGCGCAGACCGCACTATTACTATGCCCAGATCATGAAGCGGCTGGCGCACCTTGTCCCTCCCCGCTCGCGGGTACTGGATGTCGGCTGCGGGACGGGGGAGTTGCTGGCGTTCCTCAGACCGTCCCACGGCGTGGGAATAGATTTCGACCCTCAGGCAATCGCGGAGGCCCGCGCGCGCCATCCACACCTGAGCTTCCTCGAGATGCGCGGGGAAGACGCCGCTCGCCTCGGAGAGACTTTCGACTACGTGATCATCAATCAGGCGCTGTGCGATTTCTACGACATACAGGAGCTGTTTCGCACCTTGCAGTCGGTGTGTCACGAGCGGACCCGGCTGATTATTGTCCACTACAGCCGCGTGTGGCAGCCGCTGCTGAAGGTGGCGGAGTGGTTGGGGATCAAACCGACCGCACCTGACCGCGTCTGGCTGCCGACGGCGGAGATCAGCCATCTACTGTCGCTGTCGGGCTTTGAAACCATACGCCGTTCGGGGATGACCCCGTTGCCGATTGGGGTGCCGCTTCTGTCCGCGTTGGCCAATCGGTTTCTTGGTAATCTTCCGGGACTGCACCACCTGGGGCTGAGCACCATTATCATCGCCCGCTCGACGGATGACCGCGTGTTGCGTCGCGGGCAAGAGCGCAGCGTGTCCATCATTGTGCCGGCGCGAAACGAGGCCGGGCACATCCAACCGCTACTGGAGCGTATTCCAACCTTGGCGCGCACCCAAGAGGTCGTCTTCGTCGAAGGCAACAGCACCGACAACACCTGGGCCACGATCCAACAGGCGGTTGCCGCGTACGAAGGGCCCTGGTCGGTTCGCTGCCTTCAACAGGACGGCGTGGGCAAGGCGGACGCGGTGCGCAAGGGTTTCGCCAACGCCACCGGCGAGGTATTGATGATCCTCGACGCCGATATCAGTGTGCCCCCCGAGGAGCTCCGCCGGTTCTACGAGGCGCTGATCGAGGGGCACGGTGAGATGATTAACGGGTCGCGCATGGTCTATCGCATGGACAAACGGGCCATGCGCTTCTTGAATCTGGTGGGCAACAAGTTCTTCGGGTGGATGTTCACCACTCTGTTAGGCCAGCGCTTCCGCGACACCCTGTGCGGTACCAAGGTGCTGCTGCGCGCGGACTACGAACGCCGCCTGGCTGCCAGCCGGGCCGACTTCGGCGATTTCGATCCGTTCGGGGACTTTGAACTGCTCTTCGGAGCCGCCCAGGCCAACCTGAAGATCATCGACGTACCGGTGCACTACCAGGCCCGCACCTACGGCGAGACCAACATTTCCCGCTGGAGTCACGGTCTGATCCTGCTGCGCATGTGCTTCTTCGCGGCCCGCAAGATCAAGTTTGTGTAGGCTGAAACCCTGTCGAGTTGGACCGGCCGCGTGCCGTGCACCTGGCCGCCGAAGGCCGTGGCGTCTCGTTGCCCTTTGGGCGAGACTCGTTCTCCATAAGTCCCTTCTCTACATAACGCAGAATCTTACAGCCATAGCTGGAGAGTCCAATACGCCCGGTCTTGATAACATGGAACGGGTCTGTGCGGATCGTGAGCCGTCGGGGGCACTCATCCGATGGACCCCGCGCGACAGAACCGCCACCTTCGACGATGATTGCGCTCGTTTGCGATAGAACAACCAAGCTCCGAGCAAGCCACAGCCTCGCCGGTTCCGGGAACGCAATGCCGGATCCAAGCAACTCGTCGAAGGTCGCCTCGGCGACGTGTATTAGTCCTCCGTCAGCCTGCCTCTGCGTGTGGTGTCTATCCAGGTACCGGATTAGATAGATATGATGCGGTTCAAGCGTCTCGACGGTGTCCAAGATGTCTCGCTCAATATCGAAACTGTCAGTGTTCGTGGTGTCGGCGGTATGGACTGCGGCGGCCGCCAGGATCTTCAGCTTGACCTCGCGATGCTCCTTTGCGCCTGCTTCGAAGTACCGGTAACATATGTTCGCGAATCCCAAGTGACGTTCGGCCTCCTGGGTCATTTGAATCTTCTTCATCTGCTCTCGAAGTATCTCGTCCGACCGTTGAAGCTGGCGCATCTGCAGTACCTTCAGGTGCCGGAGGACAGGTAGGGCATCTACAAGCCCCTTCTCAAACTTCGCCAAGGCACGTTCGCCGGCGAGTTTGGCAATTGGGGCAGCCACCGTCTTGGCCACTTCGCTGGCGATTTCAAGCAACTCCGACACCAAGGGTATCTCCTACATCGGCGGGCGGGTGGCTATGCCACGTGCCCTGGGAGTCAACCTCACCAGTACTGTTGAACTGTGCCCATCTACAGGTCTACTTCGTTCCCCCCAACGCTTCCAGAATCGACCGGGCTTTCTCCTTAAGTTCGGGCAAGTCTCGTTGCGTGACCTCCCATACGGCAGCCAGGTCCACACCCATGTACTGGTGAATCAGCACATCTCGCAGCCCCGCAATTCGTCGCCATGGAATGTCCGAGTATTCCGCCCGCAGTTCTTCGGAGATTCTTTTGGTGGCCTCGCCGATGATCTCCAACTGACGAATCACTGCGTCCTGCCAGTGCGGCGTGGCATGAAAGACGTCCCGGCCGACAGCTACGTAGGACTCGATCCTTTCGATGGCCTCCAGGATGTGTCGGAGATAGACCTGATCACGCTTCATAGAGGAACCGCTTCTCGCAAGACGTCGTCGCGGATATAAGGGCTCAGCGAGACTTCGGTAACCACATCCACACGGCAACCGATCAGATCCTCGAGGTCTTGCTTGATGGCGATGATGTCCAGCAGCGATCGGCCGGGGGCCAGATCGATGAGCACATCGAGGTCGCTGTCCGAATCAGCCTGCTCGCGGGCGCGCGACCCGAACACGCGCAGATTGCGGGCGCCGTGGCGAGCGGTGATGCCCAGAATCTGCTCGCGCAGGTTTTCCAGATCACTATCCACTGCTTGCTCCGCACTACGTCTGGTGGGTTGCGCTTTGCTTCACCCACCCTACACTTACTTGTTCCAGAAGGTGGGTCTGGACCCACCCTACACCTGCTAGATAGCCATCTCGCACAGGTCGGGGGCTTCGGTGAATTCGCCGTCGGTGATCTCGCGGAGCTGATCTACGGTCGTGTCCGGGGCCAGTTCGCGGAGCGTCATTTTGCCGTCGGCAAAGTCGAAGACGGCGTGCTCGGTAATCAGCCGATCGACGCAACGGACGCCGGTCAGCGGAAGACTGCACTTCTTGAGGAGCTTCGGGGCGCCCTTCTTATTGCAATGCGTCATCACGATGACCACGCGCTTGGCGCTGGCCACCAAGTCCATACCCCCGCCCATCCCTTTGACCAGCTTACCGGGGATCATCCAGTTGGCCAGGTCGCCTTCCTGTGACACCTCCATGGCACCCATGATGGTCAGATCGACGTGCCCGCCGCGGATCATGCCGAAGGAGTCGGCACTGGAGAAGTAGGAACAACCCGGCAGCTCGGTGATGGTTTGCTTGCCGGCGTTGATCAGGTCGGCGTCTTCCTCGCCCTCGAAGGGGAAAGGCCCGATGCCCAGCATTCCGTTCTCGCTCTCCAGTACGATGCTGACCCCCTCGGGGATGTGGTTGGCCACCAGCGTGGGGATGCCGATGCCCAGGTTAACGTAGTAGCCGTCCTTGAGTTCACGCGCCGCTCTTAGGACGATTCGTTCTCTGCTCGATACGTTTTTCATAGTTCGTGCCCTCAAAGATATAGTCCACAAAAATCCCCGGGGTATGAATGCTTTCCGGATCCAACTCGCCAACCGGAACCAGCTTCTCCACCTCGACGATGGTGACGTCGGCCGCGGTGGCCATCATCGGGTTGAAGTTCCGCGCGGTCTTGCAATAGACGCAATTGCCCGCCGGGTCGCCGACGTCGGCTTTGATCAGGGCGATGTCGGCCCACAGCCCGCGCTCCATGATGTACTTTCGCCCGCCGAACTCGCGCTCCTCCTTGCCCTCGGCGACGACGGTGCCCACGCCCGTGGGCGTAAAGAAGGCGGGAATGCCCGCCCCACCGGCGCGGATACGCTCGGCCAGCGTGCCCTGGGGCGTCAGCTCGAGCTCCAGCTCGCCGTCGAGGTACTGCTTTTCGAAGATGGCGTTTTCCCCGACGTAGCTGGAGATCATCTTCTTGATCTGCCGGGTCTCCAACAGGAAGCCCAGGCCGAAGTCGTCCACGCCCGCGTTGTTGGAAATGACCGTCAACTCTTTGGTCCCCATCTCGCGCAGGGCGTTGATGAGCATCTCGGGGATGCCGCACAGACCGAAACCGCCGGCCATCAACGTCATGCCGTCTTTGAGCCCGGCCTTTTCCAATGCCTCGCGTGCATTCTTGACCACTTTGTTCATGGAAGTCGTCCTCCCGTTCCACCGCAGCGCTTGCGGACCTACTGGAATTCGCAGTTCATCCGAACTGATTTGCGGGCCATTGTGATCGGTCGCGGCGGGCACGTCAAACACGGCGGAGGGGCACGGTGCGTCATCTCCCACGGAAGGGTAACATATTCAAACCATGAGCCGGACCGAAGACCACGAACCGAACGCGTCCGAGGCGAACCTCGCCGGTGGCGGGTCGCACGGCTCGCATACCGGGGCGAGCTCGGTGAAGTGTGCCGGTCCAGGCCACCCGAGGATAGTGGCTGCCGCGCTCCTGCTGGTCGTGATTACTATCCTGGCGTACCTGCCCGCCCTGCGCAGCGGCTTCGTGTGGGACGACGCTGAATACGTGACCGAGAACCCGGCGCTGCGGGTTCCCGGCGGTTTGTGGGGAATCTGGTTTGACCCGTCCGCGCACAACACCGAAGCCCACTATTGGCCGGTGACCTACACAACCTTCTGGTTGGAATATCAGCTATGGGGTGCGCGTCCTGTCGGCTATCACTTGACCAATGTACTGCTGCACGTGCTCAATTCCGTCCTGCTCTGGCTGTTTTTGCGTCGTCTGGCCGTACCCGGTGCGTGGTTGGCCGCGGCGATCTTTGCCCTGCACCCCGTCCACGTCGAATCGGTGGTCTGGATCATCGAACGCAAAGACGTCCTCTCAGGCCTGTTTTATATCCTGGCGTTCTGGGCATACGTTCGATTCCTGACCACGCGCGCCTGGCCGATCTACGCGCTCGCGGCAGTCCTGTTCATCTGCGCGATGCTCAGCAAGAGCGTTGCGGTTACGCTGCCGGTCGCTCTCGGGCTATGGTGCATGCGCGATCGAGTTCGCCGGGCGGATGTCCTGCCATTAGTCCCCTTGATTGCGCTGGCTGCCGGTCTGACTTTGCTGGACTTGTGGCGGATGACCCAGTCCGCTCCGCCCTACGGACCGGCTTTGCCGCTACTCGACCGGCCGCTCATTGCCGGGCGGGCTTTTTGGTTCTATTTGGGCAAGTTGCTCTGGCCGGCGGACCTGATGGCGACCTATCCCCGGTGGGAGGTTGAGCCCGGGGTGTTCTGGCAGTGGCTCTACCCTCTCGCGGCCCTAGCGCTGGTGGCGAGCTTGTGGGCCCTGCGGCGGAAGCTGGGCAAGGGGTCGCTGCTAGCGGTGCTGTTCTTCGCCGTCACCCTGGGGCCTGTCCTGGGATTGGTGCAATTCGGTTTCATGCGGGTGTCCTTCGTAGCCGACCGTTTTCAATACCTGGCGAGCATCGGGATCATCATCTTGGTCGCCGCGGCGTTGGCCCGTGGCGTGGCGAGGTTTCGGCTGCCGCCTGGCTGGACGGCGCTAGCCGCCGCCGGGTTGCTGCTGGTCCTGGGCGGGCTGACGTGGAGATATGCCGGAGTCTACCAAGACGATGAGACCTTCTGGCGTTACAACGTCCGCAAGAACCCAGAATCATACGCCGCGCACTACAACCTTGGGGTGGTGTTGGGGGATGCCGGCGAGACTTCGGAGGCAACTCTCTTCCACCTGCGCCGGGCGTTGGAGATCTACCCCGATTTCGCGGAGGCCCAAAACCGCCTCGGCATGGAGTTGGCCAGGCGGAAGCAGCACGATGTCGCGGTGTGGCACTTCCGCGAGGCTGTGCGGATTGACCCGG
>JAUWNF010000206.1 GCA_030612785.1 Phycisphaerales bacterium | reverse complement strand
GGCGGGGGGGGCCGCGGCCCGCTACCTCGACCACGAGGCTCTGACCGAAAACACCACTAACGGACCGCCTGGACAACCGTGGAAACTCTCGACCCCAATCTGCTCACGAGACTGACGGGCAAGTTCATTGTCTTCGACGGGCCCGACGGCTGCGGCAAGAGCACCCAACGTGCCCTGCTCGGAGAGGCCCTGCGCGACGCCGGGCTCGTGGTCACCTACGGAAAGGACCCGGGCGGCACCGAAATCGGCGACCGCATCCGCCACGAGGTTCTGGGGCACGATCTCAGCAAGATGGATCCCCGCTGTGAAACGTTTCTGTTCATGGCCAGTCGGGCGCAACTGGTGGGGGAAGTGATCGAACCGGCGCTCCGGAGAAACGAGGTCGTGCTCTGCGATCGGTTCGTTTCGGCTACTTGCGCTTACCAGGGGGCCGCCGGGTATGACATTTCCAGGATCATCGAGTTAGCCGGGTATGCCATCGGCGACACTTGGCCAGACCTGACCATCGTTCTCGATATCGACGTGGCGAAGGGTTTCGCGCGTACCGGGCGCAAGAGCCATCACGCGGGGAAGAATCGCAAGAAACACGCCGGGCAGCAAACGCTGTTCGTTGATGCCCAACCCGACGCAATGGAGGCCCGCCCGATTACCTTTCATCGCCGCGTCCGCGAGAACTTTTTGAAGCTGCCGGAGGTTTACCCTCGCCCCGTGCGGACCAGCCCGGCCGGCGAGGATCCTGAGCGGGTGCGGGCCGACGTGTGGGAGGTACTGCGCAGTGTCGATTTTTGACGTTCGCCGTCAGCCGCGGGCGCACAGAATCATCCAGCGTGCCCTCAGTAGCGGGCGCCTACCGCACGCCTACCTGTTCCACGGCCCTGACGGGGTCGGCAAGGAGCTGATGGCCGACAGGCTGGCCCGGATTCTGCTCTGCGAAAGTCCCATTCGCCCCGCGGAGCCGCCGGAGGAGCTTGGCGAATTCACCGGCCCATTGTGCGACGCTTGCGGCCGGTGTCAGGACTGTGTCCTTACGCGGGCCGGCACACACCCGGACCTGCACCTGATCCACCGGAAACTGCACAGATACCACCCCGACCCGACGGTCCGCAGCCGCAAAGGACTCGAGCTGACCGTCGATGTCATCCGGCACTTCGTGATCGAGGCGGTGGGCACCAAGCCGGCCCGCGGACGCGCCAAGGTGTTCATCATTCGCGAGGCCGACCGCATCACCTCCCAAGCGCAAAACGCACTGCTCAAGACCCTGGAGGAACCGCCCGCCGCCACCTTCCTGGTGCTGCTGGCCGCCGGTTTGGATAAGCTCCTGCCCACCACGAAGTCGCGCTGCCAGCCGGTTCCGTTCGGTCCGCTCCCGACGGAGTTCGTGGCGGCCAAACTCAGCGAACTCCTCACCGGCATCTCGCCCGAAGACGCCCGCTCGTACGCCGCTATGGCCCAGGGCAGTTTGGGCATGGCGCAACGCTACTGCGAAGACGGTCTGGAGTCCTACAACGAAAGGGTGATCGAGACCCTTGGCCGCCTCGGGGTCGTGTCCGTGACGCGGATTGCCAAGCAGTGGCTGGATGACGCCAAGGCCCTGGGTGCGGAGTACCGTAATCGCGACAAAGGTATCTCCGACACCGAGGCCCAACGCCGCGGTTTGAAGGCGATCTTTTCGCTGGTGGCCGCCTGGTTCAGCGACTTGCTACACATCTCGACGGGTGGCGGGGAGGCGATCGTGAATACCAATCACGCGCGGAGGTTGGCCGCAGCCAGGATCGACCCGCGGCAGGCCGCCCTGGCCATCCGGGCGGCGGTTGATGCTGAAAGACACCTCGAACGGAACGCCTCGACGCAATTGACCGTCGAAGCCCTGGTGACCCGGCTGGCGCGTATCGCTCCGGCCACACCGGGTTGACCTATGGCAGCAAAACGCCCGGGTGTGAGGCACGGACAGGGAATTTGAATCTCACGCGGAGGCGCAGAGCTCGCCAAGGAAGAAAACCGTCCGTTATTCATTCTCTGCGGCCTCTGCGTCTCTGCGTGAGGTTTTTGTTTGGGTGCGGCCCGAGGCCGCGCTGTGGTCTCTGCATGCTCTGCGGTGAGAAATGAAGGTTGGGATGCTGTTAGGGATACGAAAAAAACCGTAACCCCTTGTGGTTGCGGGGCTTATCAGTACTGGGCAGGGGCGGACTTGAACCGCCGACACACGGATTTTCAGTCCGTTGCTCTACCAACTGAGCTACCTGCCCGCTGCACGACAGCGGAATAACATATCGAAGACGCTTCTCTCGGTCAAGCAGGCCACTGGAACTCCGCTCATTGGGTCAGGCTTGGGCGTGCCGTGTTTGCCGAGGTATCCGTTACATACGCAGCCGGTTAACAGAATGGTTGCTGGGACCTCGGGTGCCAAACCGGCGCACGGGCTGAACGTGTGGTGAACCGGGGCTTGGAAACAACTGACCGACGGCGTGGGGTAATGTTGGCTGCCGCGATTCGACTTTCTCCCAACGGGGAGTTCTCCCCACGGTCGATAAGCGCGAGGCCGGGGGAAAGCTCGCGTTGGGGCGAAGTCTGCCCGTCTTGCCAGTCTCTATGGCGAAGGATCCTGACGCAGCGTGGCCAGGAGGACCAGTGGCCACCGGTCTGGCCCGCCATTCTCGAAGTGCGAAGGGTGCATCGCTCGCCCGTGGATCAGAAGGAACGCCCCACCCCCTAAACAAAGGGGCGGGGCGCCCGGATCGGTCAGCACGGAGAAGGTTGGCTAGTGCTTCTTCGGAGAAACACCTCCTCCAATGCGCCGAGAACTAATGGTCTTGTCTTTCGTCGCCTACGTCGCGCACGGTCAACTGCTGAGGATCTCCTCGACCTGTGCCTTGTCCACGTCGGTGACAAACGGAATCCCGCTGATGTCAGCGGCTTCGTGGGTCAGGCAGGCCAGGTCGTCCCGCGAGATGTGTTCCAGCGCGAACTTCCTGCTGCCGCACATGAGTTGGCGGAGGCCCTGGGCCAGTCGCTCGTAGTAAGTGTAGAGCCCGATGGCGCCGGTGGGGAGTTTCTCAAACTCCTTGTCGCCCAACTCCTTGCGCAACTCGCCGGCGGTCACGAAGATCTCGTCTATCTTGTTCCCGAAGCGCTCGATGTAGACCGGGATCTGGCCGTCATCGATGGTCCGCCCGATGGTCTTGCCGACCATGGCGGCCGCAATCGGGGCGCGGGCCATGCCGATAAGCTTCACGAAGGGCGCGCCTAAAGCCAAACCCTTGAAAATCTGATCCTCGAACGCAAACCCGCCAGCGAGGGTCAAGGCGGGTACCTTCATTCCCTTGCCGTCGAGGACCTTGGCGTATTTGTAGAGCAGCGAATGCAGTTCGACCGGAGGAACGCCCCATTCGTTCATCATCCGCCAGGGGCTCATGCCGGTTCCGCCACCTGCGCCGTCCACGGTGAGCAGATCCAGCTTGTATTTGGTGGCGAATAGAACCGCCCGGGCTAGGTCGGCCGGCCGGTATGCTCCGGTCTTGAGGAAGATGTACTTGGCCCCGGCCTTGCGCAGCTCTTCCACGCGCTCGGCGAAGGATTCCTCGCTGACCATCCCGATACGCGAGTGCCGCTCGAACTCCTTGAACGCCCCATGCTCGAACGCCTTGATAACGTCCGGATCGGTCGGGTTGGGCAGCACGACGTAGCCGCGCTCGTAGAGCATCTGGGCCTTCTTCAGGCTGGTGATCTTCACCTCGCCGCCGATGTCCTTGGCCCCTTGGCCCCACTTGAGCTCGACGTGCTCGACCCCCAGCTTCTCGATGGCGTACTCCTGCGTTCCCAGGCGGGTGTCCTCGACGTTGGCCTGGCAGATAATGGCTCCGTAGCCGTCGCGCTGATGATCCTTGAAGAGCTTGACCCGGCGCTTCAGGTCCACCGTATCGACCACGCGCCCGTTTTTGATGGTTGCCTCGGGGTCCATGCCGACCACGTTTTCGCCGATGGTCAGGCCGGTACCGGCCAAAGCGGTGCCGATGGCCAATCCTTCCCAGTTGTTTTTGGCTATGTTGGTCGAGCCGATACCGGGGATGATGAACGGATAGTGGAACTTGATGCCCTTGTCGTGCCCGAAGCGGACTTCCAGGTCGACGGCCGGAAAGATGGCCTTGTCGCTGTCGGCTTCGATACCGTGCGCCCCGACCGCGGTGCCCATGATGTTGAAGTGCGAGTAGTCGCCCGGATAGGTCTTCTCCGCCGCGGTAGTGATTACGCCAAATGGCTGCGGGTAGATGACCTCGTGGCCCCGGTAGGCGGACTTGCCAATCTCGCACATACCGATGCAGCCGTCCACGCAGGTGACGCACATGCCTGAGGCGGGCGTAATGGACCCTTCGGTCCTATTCTTGGTGAGCGTGGCCGCCGAAGCATTTACTCTTGAGAGTGACATTGACATCGAGTCTACTCCTCCGTCTGATTAGTCCGCGCCTATTTCACAGGCAACACAGGGGGTCATGTAACACATCATGTCGTCGAACTGTTCCTTTTCGACGCAAGGTGGGCTCAGGTTGGCGCACGCGCCACAGATGGCCTTGTCCGGCTCGTTGTAGGTGCAGCGGAGCTGGCAGGCGGGACAAACATACATGCAGCCGCCGCACAACCGGCATTCCTCTGATTTGATGTCGAACGGCGTGCCGATACTGCGATTCTCGCCCCGCCCGCGGAAGCCGATGGCCTTGGCCATCATCTGCTCCTCGCACATCCGCACGCACAGCCCGCAGAGAATGCAGTCCTCGTGCTCTTGGCGGAAGCGCTGCTGGCGGATGTCGTGGGCGGCGGCCAGGTCCTGGATGACCTTGGACTGCGGGCACGAAGCCAGCAGCAACTCCAGCACCATCTTGCGGGCCCGCAGCACACGCGAAGAGGCCGTCCGCACCTTGAGGCCCTCCTCTGCCGGGTAGGTGCACGAACTGACCAGCTTCGCTCTCGACCCCTCCCCGATCTCGACTACGCACAACCGGCAGGCGCCGTAGGGTGACAGTCCCTCCATGTAACACAGCGTCGGGATAGGGAAGCCGAGGAACTTTGCAGCTTCGAGCAGCGTCGTGCCTTCCTCGACCGAGACTTGCAGGCCGTTGATCGTCAGGTTTATCATGCCGCTCCTCCCACGGTGGCCGGGCTCGCCATCTCGTTTTCTTCCGGCTGAGTAAACTCCAGGTCACAGCGCAAGCATCGCCGGGCCTCTTTCGTAGCATCTTCGACGGTAAACGACAGTTCCACTTCGTCGAAGTTTCCCTTGCGCGATGCGGCGGGGACCATGGGCGGTTCGACCCGGTCGGCTTCCTCAAGCTCGTCGTCTGCGAGCGGAACCGGCTCAACGTAAACCTCCGGCAGCAGCGCCGCCCCCGGTTGTTTGAGTTCTTCACCGCGCAAGTAACGGCCGATCATCAAAGCGACCCTTTTCCCGGCGGCGATGGCCTCAACCACGGTGTTGGGGCCGGTCACTACATCTCCTCCGGCAAACACACCCGGCCGATTAGTGGAAAGGGTTTCCTCGTCAACCTTCATTGTCCCCCAATCAGTCAACTCAATGCCCATCGGAGGGACATAGTCGATGTCGGGAATATCGCCAATGGTAACGATCAGAGTATCCAAATGTATGACGTGTTCCGTTCCAGGTATGGGAACCGGTCTCCGTCGGCCGCTCGAATCGACGTCGCCCAATCGGTTCTTGATGCATTCGATCCCCGCAAGACGCCCTTTGTCGACAAGAATTCGGACGGGGCTCATGAGCGTTTCCAGCTTAACCCCCTCCTCCAGCGCCGCATCAATGTCCTTCTCCTGGGCGGGCATCTCCTGTCGCGTGCGGCGGTAGAAGATGGTCGCGCTTTCGACACCGTCCTGGCGCAGAGCCACCCCCGCGGCATCCACCGCGCTGTCGCCGCCACCAATGACGCCCACACGCCCTTTGGCCAGTTTCTCACCGCGAAGATTGAACGCCTTGAGGAACCCTATCGCCGGGAAAACACCAGGGGCGTCTTCACCTTCGAGCTTTAGAGGCCGACTCTTGTGGGCCCCCAGGGCCAGGAAGACCGCCTTGAACCCGTCCTCGAAGAGGCCGTCGATGGGTAGGTCCCGTCCAAGGGCGGTGTCGCACTTCAAGGTCACGTTGTCGTCGAGCAGTGATTCGATTTCCTTGCGCAGCGTATCCCGAGGGAGCCGGTAAGCGGGAATCCTACTGACCAGCATCCCGCCCGGGCGATCATCAGCTTCAAAGACCGTTACCTTGTGACCGGCAAGGGACAAGTGATGAGCGGCGGTAAGTCCAGCCGGACCGGAGCCGACGACGGCGATCTTGGGCGCATCCCCATTCGTTT
>JAUWNF010000124.1 GCA_030612785.1 Phycisphaerales bacterium | reverse complement strand
GTGTTCAGCTTGTAGTCCCCGCGCCGGGAGCGTCATGTCCCACCAGGTCCAACTATGTCCGGCCATTCCCGCCCCCTTGGCTTCTCCATTCTCCCTTTCCTCTGCGCTGAGGACCTCCTTGCGCTCACTCCTTCCTACGTTGCTGCCTGCCAGCCGCTCCCTCACCAGGCTGTTGATTTAATCGTCCATGGTGATTCCCAGTGTAGCGTCACCCCTTGTGGGTGACGAGAAACGAGGCTGCGCCGCCCACAAGCGAGGCTGCGCCGCCCACAGACGAGGCTGCGCCGCCCACAAACGAGGCTGCGCCGCCCACAAGCGAGGCTGCGCCGCCCACAAACGAGGCTGCGCCGCCCACAAGGGGCGACGCTACAGATTAAATCGACAGCCTGTCACAGTCGCGGTTCGGTTCCTTCGTGCGTGTGTCCCTTTCCTCGTGCCAACTTCGAGGCCAGTAGTGGTTCGCGACCCATCTGGTGGGCGATGTGATAGTTCAACACGTCGAACACCCCCTCGACCACAGCATCGGATTGTCGCCCCTCGCGGGCAACGGCGGTGGAGCTCGTGATTCGGCTGCGGATCATTGCCAACCCCCGCCGGTCCACGAGGCGTTTCTCGGTGAAGCCGCTCTCGCAATCGCGGCACAGCAAGCCACCCTCCAGCGATGAGAAGTACAGGTCGCCGTGCGCCGACGGCGTCCGCCGGCACGCTACGCACACCTCGAACTCCGGCCACGAACCAATCTGCTGCAACAGCACGCACTGGTAGCCAACGATCGGCTCGGCCACTGCGTCCGCGCCGCAAAGCTCGTCGAGCAGGTTCAACAGGCCGTCGTAGAGGTCCGGGTGCGGGTCCCAGTCCTCGGTCAGCGCGGCGGTGATCTCACTGGCGTACTGCCCCGCGTATAGGCGCGGCAGCTTCTCGCGCAACCCCGCCAGGGCGCGCCCTTGCTTCCATTCGGTGAGCGTCGCCAGCGCTTCCTGCCGTGGCTGCCGTACCGAGAGGACCATCTCGCCAACCTCCAGCAGATCGATCCCCACTGCAAACCGCGTCTTAGTTGAGCGCTTGATGCCCTTGCCGATGGCCCGGACCTTCCCATGCGCCCGGGTGAAAAACACCATCACCTGCGACGTCTCCGAGAAGTCCAGTCGCCTGAGCGTTACTCCGGTGTCCTGAATCAACGCCATATCACCATAATACGGCCTCGGCAGTGCTTTGACACGGTGCTCGCCATCGCCGGTGTGATGGTGTAGAATTACGTAGCGCGGTGTTGGCATTGTGTCGTCCCGGTGCGGTCCCGGGCGTCACCCCTGCCACAAACCCTCAAGAGCGAGTAACTGCGATGAGCATTCGACTCATAACTCGGGCAATCGCGGGGGCGTTTCTGTCGGCCGCCGGCATGGCTTGTCTTTCGGCTGCCGGCTGCTCCACCGCTCCAACCTTCGCGGAGCTTCGCCTCGCCGGTCAGCAGAAGATACTGAATGATGAAATGGGTGTTGCCAAACGCCTATTCGAGGAGGCCCACGTCTTGGTGCCGGAGGACCCCTACAACCTGCACGATATGGGGGTGTGCAGCATGGTTCTGGCGCGCGACCTGTTTCGGGAACGCAACCATCCGGCCGCCATGCGGGAGGTCGATCAGGCCATGGAGTACTACACGCGCGCGATCAATGCCCATCCGGGTTTTCAAGCGGCGCTATTGGGCAAGAACCTGGCCTTGGAGTTGAAGGGGCAATTCGACGAAGCCCTCAAGCACGCTGAATGGGCCCGCGAGTTCGTCGGCCCCTCCGCCCGCCAGCAAATCTTCCTCGCCCGCGAACTGGAAGAGCGCGGCGACATGGACGCGGCGCTGCTGCGCTACCGCCAGGCTGTCGCCATGGAAGAGCAGAACCCCACCGCTCACGCCGAACTCGGCAGATTCCTGCACCGCCAAAACCGCGACGACGAAGCCGTCGAGCACTTGCAGGAGGCCTATCGTCTGAACCCCACCGAGCCTGGCGTGTTACGCCTGTTGGTCTCGCTGGGGGCGCCGGTGCCGTCCCCGGCTCCGCAGTGACCTCGCCCCGGCGCCGTGAGAAGACGAAAATGGAGTTGCCCGATGAGAATCCGGCGGGCTTGACACCTGTTGCGTTTGTCTGTAATGTTCGGCAAGAGTTAGGGTTTACGCGAGGCTTCCGAAGTGAGTGCGTCACTGGTTCGAGTTCGATTTGCCCCGTCGCCCACCGGGTATCTCCATGTCGGTGGAGCACGGACCGCTTTGTTCAATTGGCTCATTGCCAGAAGGACGCCGGGCGGGAAGCTCGTCCTGCGGATAGAGGACACCGACCGCAGGCGGCACGTCGAGGATTCGCTCCCCAAGATCCTCAGCGATCTGCGCTGGTTGGGGCTGGCCTGGGACGAGGGCCCCGAGGCCGGCGGCGATTGTGGGCCGTATTACCAGAGCCGGCGGCTGGAAATCTACCAACGCTACGTGAAGCAATTGCTTGAGGACGGCAAGGCGTACTACGCCCTGGAGACACCTGAAGAACTGGCCGCCATGCGCGCGGCTGCGCCCAAAGGGTCGTTCCAGTACCGCCGGCCTAGTCCGCGGCCCACCATCGAACAAGGGGAGGCGGCCAGGAAACAGGGGCGGCCGGTGGTGGTCCGGTTCCTGATGTCCGAGGAGGACGTGGCCATTCGCGACGAGATCCTCGGCCCGGTGGTGCTATCCGGAGCGGAACTGGAGGACTTCGTGATCCAAAAGTCCGACGGCTGGCCCACCTACCACTTGGCCTGTGTGGTGGACGACGAGTTGATGGGGATCACCCACGTGCTCCGCGGACAGGAGCATCTGATCAACTCGCCCAAGCACGTATCGCTGCAACAAGCGCTGGGTTTTCGCACGCCGGCCTACGCACACCTGCCGATCATCTTCAACATGAACGGCAGCAAGATGAGCAAGCGCGACAAGGAGAAGGCGCTCGCCAGAGGTGAAACGCCGCCGGAGATCGACGTGCACGACTTCCGCGTGGCCGGCTATTTGCCCGAGGCGCTGCTCAACTTCATTTCCTTGTTGGGCTGGTCCACCGGTGACGACACCGAGCAGATGAGTCTGGAGGAAGCCGTCGGGCGCTTCGAGATCGGTGCGATCAACAAGAGCAATGCTAAGTTTGACCGGGACAAGCTGTTGGCCTTCAACACCGACTGGGCCCAGCGGGTGTCGCCCGCGCGGCTGCTCGAGGCCTTCAAGGACTTCCTGGCGGTGAATGATTCGCCGATGCGCTCGCAGGACGACGACACGCTCGCGTACGTCTTGCGGATTTGTGCGGGCTTCCGCAGTTTCCGCGACGTGGAGGCCAAAGCGGCGATTCTGTTCGCGCCGGACGAGACGGTTGAGTACTCGCCGAAAGCCCTCAAGAAGGTGTTGCGCAAGAAAGAGGGACAAGGCTTCGCGATGCTGGAGGACGTACTGCCGAGGCTGGAAGCGCTGGCCGAGTGGACTACAGAAACGCTGGAGCAATGTATCGCCGACTCTTGTGAACAGCAGGATCGCAAGCTGGGCGAAGTTGCTCAGCCGATCCGCGTGGCGGTCACCGGCACCACGATCAGTCCGCCGATTTACGATACACTGGTCCTGCTGGGTAAGCCGGGAACGCTCAACCGCGTCCGCAGCGCGCTGGCCCTCAAGGAACAAGAGTAAAGCGATGTCACTGCTGGTCACCGGAAGCATCGGAATCGACAACGTAGTCACACCACACGGCCAAGCCGAGGAGGTCCTGGGCGGGTCTTCGGTCTACTTCTCGTTTGCGGCTGTGCAATACACTCCCGTGCGGTTCGTGGGTGTGGTGGGGGAAGACTTCCCGCCGGCGTTTCGGGATATCCTGGCCTCGCACGATATCGACCTCACCGGCCTGGAAGTCCGCAAAGGCAGCAAGACCTTCCGCTGGACCGGCAAGTACGTGGGCGACATGGCCCAGGCCCAGACCGTGGGTATCGAACTTAACGTGCTCGCCGAAGCCGCTCCCAGGGTGCCCGCGGCGTTCACCGACAGCGACGTGGTGTTCCTGGCCAACACGCATCCGACTTTGCAGCGCGAGATGCTCGCCCAGGTGCGATCGCCGAAGCTGACCGTGTGCGATACCATCGATTTGTGGATCAACACCGAACGTGCATCGCTGACCGAAACCCTGAAGGTGGTTAATGGGGTGATTATCAACGATGCCGAGGTGCGCATGTTTACGGGGCTTTCGAACCTGGTCACCGCTGGCCGGGAGATTCTCAAGCTAGGCCCGAGTTTCGTCGTGATCAAGAAGGGCGAGCACGGAGCCTTATTGGTTACCGCGGACAATGCGACGGCCATACCGGCTTATCCGACTGAGAATGTCAAAGATCCCACCGGAGCTGGTGACAGCTTCGCCGGCGGGATGCTGGGCTATCTGGCGGCGGAGGGTAGATTCGACACGGCGGCGCTGCGTCGAGCACTGCTCCGCGGCACGGTCTCCGCGTCGTTCACTATTGAGGATTTCTCGCTTCGACGGGTGATGAATGTGACCCGACCGGAGATCGACGCCCGCGTGGCCGAGTTGATTGACATGCTCCGAATCGAGTAGGCGAACACGAACCGCGCCGCGACCGCCAGGAAGCGTAATGAAAGGGCGAAGCACCGAGCCCCGAGCGCAAGCGAGCGGGTACCTATGGGCAAGGGATGAGGTTATTCATAGCCATCGAACTGAACGACGAAATCAAAGCGGCGTTGCGCAAGGCGCAAGGCGCACTCTCGGCCTTCGACCGCGCGGTTCGATGGGTCACGTCGGACCAAATGCACTTGACCCTCAAATTCCTCGGCGAGGTGCCCGACGCGCGCGTCGAGGAGGTGACTGCCGCTGCCGGACGGGTTGCGCAGGCTTCGTCTCTGTTTGAGATGGTCGTCGGCGGTTGCGGCTGTTTCCCGGCGAATGGCCGGGTCCGCGTGGTCTGGGTCGGGCTGAACGAGCCAAGCGGGACCCTGGCGGCGTGCAACGATCTCTGCGAAGCCCGGTATGCCGAGATCGGCTTCGACCGTGAACGCCGCACTTTCTCCCCGCACTTGACCCTTGGTCGCGTGCGCGATGACCGCACCGGCGGGAAGCTCCGCGAAGCCGTCGAGGGTACGCGCTTCGAACCTCTCCGCCAAACAGTTGAGAGTATGTGCGTGGTCCAATCGACGTTGACGCCACACGGGGCGCGCTACGCGATCATTGCGCGCCACGCGTTGACGGTCGCGTAGGTGAGAGCACGGGTAGGTCGGGTTTTGTCTTTTAGCAGACAGGTGGGACAGCTATGGCGACTGAGCAGACGGTGAACCAAAAAGAGGCTCTGGATCGAACCCTGGCGCAGATCGAAAAAGCCTACGGCAAAGGCGCGATCATGCAGATGACCAACATGAATGCCGACGTGGAAGGCGTTTCCACCGGTGCCTTATCACTCGATCTGGCTTTGGGTGGTGTGGGTGTGCCGCGCGGGCGAGTCATCGAGCTCTTTGGCCCCGAGTCGTCGGGCAAGACCACCCTGGCGTTGCACATTGCCGCCGAGGCCCAGAAGGAAGGCGGCGTCGCCGCTTTCGTGGATGCCGAACACGCTCTGGACCCCCGCTGGGCCAAAACCTGCGGCATCAACATCGAGCAGCTCTTGGTCTCCCAGCCCGATTCCGGCGAGGAAGCCCTGGAGATCACCGAGATGCTGATTCGCAGCGGAGCGATCGACGTCATCGTGGTGGATTCCGTGGCGGCGTTAATCCCCCGGGCCGAGATCGAAGGCCGGATGGGTGACACGCACGTGGCACTCCAGGCGCGGCTGATGAGTCAGGCGCTTCGCAAGCTGACCGCCGCCATCTCCAAGAGCAGAACCGTGGTCATCTTCATCAACCAGATCCGCATGAGGATCGGCGTGATGTTCGGCAATCCCGAAACCACCCCGGGCGGTCGGGCCCTGAAGTTCTACAGCACTGTGCGTCTTGACGTTCGCCGGGTCTCAACGATCAAGGAGGGCGACACGGCCGTCGGCACCCACATCCGCGCCAAGGTCGTCAAGAACAAGGTCGCCGCCCCCTTCCGCCAGGCCGAGTTCGACATCATGTTCGACGGGGGCATTAGCAAGGAGGGCGACTTGCTGGACCTGGCGCTGGAAGCCAAGGTGATCAACAAGAGCGGTGCCTGGTTCGGCTACAAGGACGTGCGCCTGGGCCAGGGGCGTGAGAACGTCAAGGCCTTCCTCCGCGACAATCCCGACCTGTTCGGCGAAATCCGCGACCTGGTCCTCAAACAGCGGTCCGAGGCGACGAAGAAGGCGAGCGAACCTGCCGGCGGCGAGACGCCGCAGCAAAGCACCGCCCCTTCGACCGGCAAAGCCGCGACGGCCAAGCGAAGGAGGTGTGCGCCCGCTTGAGGATGACACCCAACCAGGTCTACAAAGCCAAGGCTCGTGTCCTCCAGCGCGTGCGCCTCAAGCTTGCCGAATTCGAAATGGACGTTGGTACGTAATGGTTGGCACGTCATCTTCCGCCCCGTGCGCAGAGTTTTCAACGTGCGCCGCGCGGCCGGTTTTTTCCTAACTCCCTGTAGCCCAGCCAGTTAGGCTTATTAGCAATCTGTGTAGCTTTTTGGTGGAACTCAGACCGGGTAGGAACCGGACCCGTCTGGAAGTCGCGTCTTGAGCCGCAGGTGGGTAACCTGTCATGCGTGGCAACAACACTGCAAGGCTCGGGTGGAGACGTGCGGGGGTGAGCCAAAATGCCGGAGATCGATCTATTCTCCTTCTACCGACGTTTGCTGCTGATCATACTCGGCTCGTACAGCGTAATTCGGCTGATGCTTTTCATCTGGCGCTGGCAGGCGGATAGCCTGGCAGCAGGACGGCACGAGGCTCGGTTGCGGCAGTGGGTAGAGGTGTCCGTGCTGCGCGTGCGGATGCGGCGGTTTACCCTCAGTGTTTTGCAGATTGCGCTGTTGACGGCGATACTGGGCTATGTGATCTGGCTGCAGGTTGGCTGACTGGTAAGGTAAGTTCATGCCGCAGGGTCCGCAACGCGAGCGCGCTTGAGAGTGCCAGGGGATGAGCGCTGACCGAAAACCCGAATCGGTTTCCCTTACGGAGCTCCCGCGCGATGAATTGCTGTCGTACGGACGCGGCTTGGGCCTGACCCTGGGCGATGACATCCCCGAAGGCGAGCTACTACGACAGATCCGCGGGCGGCAGGAATTGCTTGTTGAGCTCGAGCGTGATGCGCTGTTGGACGTCGTAGTGTGGGCGCGGCGCCCGGTGCGGCAATCGGCCAGCAAAGAGGAACTCGTCCAGCAAATCGTCGAGGTCCAGCGCGGGGACTTTTCGGAACTCTCCCACCGCGGGCTGTTGGCCCTGGCGGGGTTGCGGGGGTTGGACATCGGGCCTGACATGGGACGGGACGCCGTCGAGGCGGCGCTCAAGAAATCCGAGGGGATCTGGCAGAAGCTTCGGCGAAGACGCCGGAGCCTGGCCGGCGGGCTACTGGCGAAGCTCATCCACGAAAACTCGGGCGACGGCAGCAAGGAATACCGGTTCTTGCCGGAGGACAAAGGGCCGTCGCTCAAGACCCACATCGAGGAGGAGGGCATGGTGGGCGGCATCGCCCGCAAGCTGCGGGGCGTGGCCGACGATTACGTCCACGAAAAACTCGACGAAATCGAGGGGCGGATCGACCGCAAACTCGACGAGATCGACAAGCGCCTGGGGGAGTGGCGTGATCGCGAGGTATCTAACCGGCTCAAGATCATGAAGATCACGCTGATCGTGTCGATTCTTGTGGCGTTGCTCGGTCTGGGGTATGATTACCTGCGGTCCAACCTGCACCGGAAAGCTTCGCCGGAGCAGCCGTCGGTTAGCGTACTGAACAGTGGGTTTGGGGGCGCGGCCACGACGCGCCCCGGACGGGGCGCGCATCTTGCTGATGGGCGTCAAGATAATGTACGAACGACTGAGCAAGCGTGTTGAGAAAGTCATCAAGGCCTTGGCGCCAGCCATTTCCCGGGAGTACGAGCTGGACTACGTTGGAACCGAACACGTTTTGCTGGCCATTGAACGAGAAGGCACCGGCGTCGGGGCGCGAGTGCTTCACGACCACCAGATCACCGCGGCGAAGCTCAAGGCGGAGGTAGACAAGCTGGTCAAGAAGAGCATGGAGGAAACGTGGGTGTTCGGCCGCCTTCCGGGCACGCCGCACTTCCGCAACGTGATGGCCAGTGCCATCGAGCAGGCCCGCCAGTTGAAATCGAGGGAAGTCTGCACCGAGCATCTGCTGTTGGCGTTGCTTAAAGAGAAGGGCAGCGTCGCCGGCGCCGCCCTGCGTAATCTCAAGCTCACTCACGCCCGCGCGTGCGCGGAGGTCCGGCGGCTCACCTCGTCGGTTGCTCGACGCGAATGATCAACGATCGGCCACGCGCAGAACACGCGACGCCCGCGCACACAGCTTCTCATCATGGTTAAGTCCCCTTTC
>JAUWNF010000662.1 GCA_030612785.1 Phycisphaerales bacterium | reverse complement strand
CCCGAGGTACCTGGAGCCGCAAACGCTACTCCTACTGCTGCGTAAACTGCTGGCCCGGCTTACTCCTGAGGAGGCATCCATCTGATGAACTCGCCCAGCCGTCGTCAACCCGGCGTCGTTCGTCCGAGCCCCAGGCGCGGGCGCTTGTCGGTTCACTCGTTCGTGGCGATCCCTAATGTAGCGTCACCCCTTGTGGGTGACGAAAACGTAGCGTCACCCCTTGTGGGTGACGAAAAACGAGGGTGCGCCGCCCACGAGGGGCGACGCTACAGACTACGCCGACGATTTCGCGAGCCCGGAGTTGGACCACCGGGCGCCGGTGTTCCCGGCTTAGAGAATCGGAGGCCGGCACGAACACGCATGTTCTGCGGAGTCATCTGGGCGTCCTGCGTTGCCGCAGCCCTTACCGGGTGCAGCCAGAGTGGTAGCGAAACCGATCGGGTCGGGACACCGCTCATGCGTAATCTTGATGCCGACCGCGCCGCCGCGGAGCGCGAAGTGGATACACCCGTCACGCGCCTCTTCGTCAACGGCGACGCCATGGAGGTGGAAGACATTCTGCACCCGATTCGCCAAGAACTGGCCGAGGCGGCGCAGGCCCTCTCGCCAAACGGCTACCAGCAATTGCTGCGTCAGAAGATTCTCGACGAGTTCCGCCGACAGGTCCGGTCTCTGCTCCTCTACCAAGAAGCGGCCAAACGGCTCAGCGAGCGGGAGAACGAATTCCTCGAAGGGTTCGTCGACGATGAGGTACGCAAGCAGGTGAACACTGAGTTCGGCGGCCGACAATCGCGTTACGAGAAAGCGCTTACCCAGCGGGGACTGACTGCGGCTGAGGACCGCGAACGCATCCGCCGTGAATTGGTCGTCATGCGCCACCTGCACCAGACCGTCACGCAACGGGTCCTGGATCCGACGCGGGCGGAGCTGGTTCGTTTCTTCGAGGAGCGCAAAGACGACCTGACCAAACCCGAACGCCGCAAAATGTCCCTGATCGAAATCCCCCGAGCCGCAGGCTTGAGCCCGCGCGGCGCCTCACCCGCCTCAGATGCAGCCGATGCCCGCGAGACGATCGCCCAGGCCAAAGCGGAACTGCATGAAGGTGCGGATTTCGCTGCGGTGGCGACCAGGTACTCCAAAGGCATTCACGCCGATGAAGGCGGGGTCTGGGACTGGGTGACCCGGGGAAGTGTAAGGGAGCACTGGGAGCCGGCAGTTGAGCAACTTTTTCAACTGGAAGAGGGTGAGATCGGCCCCATCATCGAAACCGACGAGGCGTTCTTCATCGTGCGCTGCGCTGCGATCGAGCCGGGTGTCGAACCCGACTTCGAGGCCTTGCAACCCAAACTGGTGCAGGTCTACCGCGATGTGCAATTCGACCGCCTGGTGGGCGAGCGCGTCCACGAGTTGCAGGGAAAGGCCGTCTTCATCCCCGAGAACCTGGGGCGTTTCCTGCAAGCTGTAGCCAACGCCGCCCCGCAGGCCGGGCGACCGGAGTAAGGAATGGATCCCGGTGTCGATACCCGTGGAGATACCGTAAACCGCTTGTCCACGGGTAAGCTCCGCCGCTGGTTGCGGTTCCGCTTACCCGTGCCACCCTCGGTAGATACGTTCTCACGCGCCGACGTCTTCGGAGTGCCCCAGCCGTGCCCGCAAGTTGGACTGCCAAAACCGCGTCGGTGGTCATGCTCCACCACCATCCGCTTGCTTACGCGAACGGCGAGTGGAACCGATCACTCACCAGTGTGCTGAACCAGGACACCGCCCTGCGGCAAGTCTTCGTGGTGGACAATCGAAGTCGGGAGACTCGTCTGGACTCGGCGGCGTCCGATCACCGGGTGGTCCACCTGCCCGGAACCTATCCGAACCGGGCGGCTATGTTCAACGCCGGGCTTTCCGCCACGATGGGGCGCTCTATGCCATATCCGCGGCTCTCCAGGCACATGACGTGTTCGATTACCTGCGGACCGACAAAGCGAGTCAACTCGAATACGAGCGCGCCCTCACCGAGCGCCTACGCCGCATCGGCGCCTATCTGGCCACGGACCGGAACTGGCGGACGATTCACAATACGCGGACCGAGCAGCGCGCCTTGGGC
>JAUWNF010000157.1 GCA_030612785.1 Phycisphaerales bacterium | reverse complement strand
TCCACCGCGAGGGTGACCCCACCTTTGCGGACGCCCTTTACCAACCTGGGAATGTCTTGCAGCATCTTGTCCACCCGTAACGACGGGACGCTGGCGCTCACCCGGCGGTCCTTGAAGCGCTGATGGACGGCCTGGGCGAGTTCCGCCAGGTCGGGATAGTCCGCCGTGGAGAGCGACAAGAGGCCGATCTCGTTCATGCCGGTGGTTCGATAGCTCTGTTCGGCAATCTCCAGGATGCGTTGGACACTGCGCACGCGCAGCGGCCGCTTGGTGTAGCCCGCGTGACAGAAGCGGCAGCGTTGCGGGCAACCGCGCATGATCTCGATGGCCACTCGATCATGGACAACCTCGACGAAAGGCACCAACGGTCGAACCGGAAACGGCGCAGCGTCGAAGTCATCGGTCTGACACCGCACGATCCGCGTGGGGATGTCATCGCGTGAGGGAACCAGGCGTGCGATAGTGCCGTCCGGATGGTAGGTGAAATCGTACAGTCCGGGCGCGTAAATCCACTCGAACTTGCGGGCCAGATGAACGACCATCTCCCGCCGCCTGATCCCCGCGTCTTTCAACTTTCGATATTCCGCTAGGATCGCCGCCATCGAGCCCTCGCCGTCGCCGAGCACGACCAGATCGAGAAACGGCGCCATCGGCTCAGGGTTGTCCGCTTGTGGGCCTCCGGCGATGACCAGGGGATGAGAATCATCGCGTTCGCTACTGTGCAACGGAATGCCCGCCAAGTCCAACAACGTCAGCACGTTGCTGAACCCCATCTCATATTGCAAGGAGATCGCGAAGATATCCGCGGCGGCGGCCGGCTGGCGGGTGTCCCAGGTGAACAGGGGGATTCCCTTGGCCCGCATGACCCGCTCGGCATCGAGCCACGGGCAATAGACGCGCTCGGCCGTCACCCCCGGCGTATGGTTGCACAACCAGTAGAGAATCCGGCAGCCCAGATGACTCATGCCGATGGCGTAGGTGTCGGGGAAGGCAATGGCCACCCGGACGGCGGCCTGCTCCCAATCACCCGGCTGGGCCAGTTGGTTCAACTCTCCGCCGATGTACTGCGCGGGTTTGGTGACGTAGGGAAGCAACTCGCGGCTGACGTGTTCTGCCAATGTGGCCACGGTCGTTTCTCCCCGTCACCCGGCCGGCGCCGAAGCGCAACCGGCGTACCAAGCGGTTCTTGGCCCGACTCGAACGCGCCGGATTCTACCGTGTGCCAGGGTTGTTTCCAGTGGCACGCTAAACACGTACCCTGCGAGACGCCGGCCGCTACTATGGATGATCGCGAGAGCAAGACCGGCCAACGATTATTGGACCACATGTTCGACCTAACGCCGCCCCCGGTCGCGGCCGAAAACCTAATACAGGAGTGTAAATCCGCGCGCCCGCGCCGTGCGAAGCTGTTACTCCCCCGCGCGTCGGGCCGCCAAGCAGAGATCGTGTTTAGAGGTACACATGCCCGGCATTCCTCAGGAGATTCGGATCCCGCGCAGAGGGCAGGTGCAGACCGTCGCGCCTCAGGATGAAACGGAACTTGTTCGCCTGCGCACCGAACTCGAACTGCTGCGCCAGTGCGGCCACGGTGCCAACGACGCTTTCGCCAGTGCCCTCCAAGCCAAGACTCAGGCGCACGAAAACCTGTGCGAACTCAACGCGATTCTGCACGATGCCCGTGATTCAGCGGTTGCGGCCTCTATAGACCAGATCGACACCGAGGCACCGCACATCCCTGCACTCATCAAGCAAGATGTCGTCCAGGATGAGGCCGCCCAGATTCGAGCGGATCTCGCGGAGCAGGTCCGAACCTCTGACGCCGACACCGCCGCGGCGCTGGCCGACGAGTACGAAACCGCCGCACCCGAACCTGCGGTCAACTCCAACGGGCAACCATTGCCGCAACCGAGGACAACCATGAGTGATACTGAAATGTCGGACCAAGCCATCGAGGACGTGCTGCAAAACGTGGAAGACAATGTGTCGGCTCTGCAGGAACTGGTGGAGGGCTCCGAAACCCCTCCCGCCGGGGAGGACGGGGCGGCGGACGTGGTAGCTGCCGTCACGGAGGAAGCAACTCCGCCGGAGGGTGAAGACCAGTCCGACAACATGCTCAGCGACGAGGCTGTGGGCGAGGTCGCTCCGCCCGACGCCTCAGAACACGAAGTGCCCGAGATTGCCGAGGACAGCGTAGAGCCCGCCGACGAGGCGAGCACAATCGAAGCGGTTTCCGAAACGCCACCGGAGATCGACGCTGCTGCCGACGAGCCTCAGGCGGTGGAGGGGGAGATCGACACCCCCGCTGACGGTGCGGACCAAAGTAGCGAACCCGATTTGGTCAGTGCCGTCATACCGGTAACCGATGGCGCCGACGCGCCTGTGCCCCCCGAGACAGTCAACTCGATCCAGGGCGGTTTGCGGCAGATGGCCGACTTCCTGGTCACCGAGGTCAACCAGTTGCTGACCCGGGCTGCCGCCGCTCACGACGAGGTGCTCGGCTACCGCGCCAAAGCTGCCGCCGCTCAGCGAGAGGTTGCCCGGCTGCACGCCGAAGTCGCCAAGCTGAAAGCAGAGGTGCACGAGGCGGCCGACCTGGCCCACCAAGCCCGTCTCGAAGCCCAGACCCACCGCGACGACGCCCAGCGGGCGCGAACGCGGGCCGAGAGCAAAGCCAACGACGCCGAAACCGCCGCCGACCGGGCTCTCAGCGAAGCCCAGGCCGTCCAGAGCTATGCTCAGCAGGCGCGCAAGCCCGCCCCGGAATCTCCGTAGCCCCGGCGAACTCAGGAATTCACCAAAGCGACTTGCGGACTGTAATCATATTAGTATGATTATAATGCTATGAGTGCTATTCCAGACCCGTCCAAACCTCGAACGTGGGCGTTTACCTCGACCGAAGTCCGCGAAATCACCGGCGTTTCCATCATGCAGATCAACCATTGGGATCGCCTGGGTATCGCCAAACCCTCCCTGCGACCCGCGGGGGGGACCGGATCACGCCGCCTGTATGCACCGAGTGATCTGGCGGCCGTCGAGATCGCCCATCGACTACGGGCGACGAACATCAGCCTTGACTGCCTCGCGTCCGCCATGCGCAACCTTAGGACCCGGTGGCCTAACCTGGCAGGAATCGGTTCGGCGGTCGCTGTTCTGGTCTCTCCCGATGGCGTCTGTCAACAGCTTGCGGCGGGCACCGACCCGGCGGCGTTGCTCTCAGAGCACCGGGCCGCCGTCATCCTCGATCTAGGCGGCGTCATTGAAGACTTGCGTAAGCGGCTAGCGTTACCGCGTGCGGCGGAGAGGCCCACGCCGCCCGGGGAACCAGCGCGGCGTCCGCAGGCCTCCGCATGGGGCGAGGAGTGGTGATTGGGGCGGTCGGTGAACCCATCACGAGGACCTCTTGCCGGGTAGCCCAAAGACGGGGAATAATGACTGGAGGCGGGACCGGGCGAGAAGAAGGGAGGCCTATGCCATGAGATCTCAAAAGCAAAGTCTCCGGCTGGCGGCGACCGTTGTGTGGATGGTGTCGGTGGTCAGTTGGTCGGCCTGTGCGCCGTCCGCGGAGAAGCCGAGTACCAGCCAACCCGTCGCCACACCCCGCGTTGAGCATGACTCGGGGGGCAAGCGCCCCCGAACCGAGGAAGGAAAAGCCGAACGGCTGCGGATGGTCGAGTGGCAGATTGCGCGCCGCGGCGTGCGCGACGCGCTCGTTCTCCAAGCCATGCGTGACGCCCCACGGCACTGGTTCATTCCGCAGCGGATGCAGCGCTACGCCTACGATGATCGGCCGCTGCCGATCGGCCAGGGCCAAACCATTTCGCAGCCCTACATCGTCGCGTTTATGACCGCGGCGTTGAAGCTCACCGGCGACGCCAAGGTGCTGGAGGTGGGTACCGGGTCGGGCTATCAAGCTGCCGTGCTCGCGGAGATCACACCGCACGTGTACACCATCGAGATCGTCGAGCCGCTGGCCAGGCAAGCGATGGAAACGTTCAAAGGTCGCGGCTATGACACCATTGTGACGAAGATCGGCGACGGATACGCCGGTTGGCCTGAGCACGCGCCTTTCGATGCGATCATCGTTACATGTGCGCCGGGGCACGTGCCCCCCGCGTTGGTCGAGCAACTCAAGGTCGGGGGACGGTTGTGCATTCCTGTTGGTCCCCAGGGCGCCGGGCAGAGCCTCCAACGCATCACCAAACAACCCGACGGATCAACCGTTACCGAAGACCTTCTGCCCGTCCTATTCGTGCCCATGACCGGCAAAGCCCGCGAGCGTAGCGCACAAACCGACCCGCGCCCGTGAGAGGCTGTCGATTTAATCGTCCATGGTGATCCCCAATATAGCGTCACCCCTTGTGGGTGACGAGAAACGAGGCTGCGCCGCCCACAAGGGGCGCCGCTACAGATTAAATCGACAGCCTGGTGAGGAACCGGTCGTGGACCAGCCCCCGGTGCCCGCGCGAGAGCACGGAGATTGACGGCCCCCGTGGATAGTTTCTATAGTGTCTCCCTGCGAGAGACGTACTCTCTAACCCGAGTGTCTTACCACAGAGAACGCCGAGAGCGCAGAGTGTTATTCTGAAAGACGTTGGGCTAATCCAAGATCATCTTCGTTTTGACACTTTGTGCTTCACTCCAGCAAGGTTGGCTGCGTTATGTTCTTGTCAATCTGGTCTCTGCGTGCTCCGCGGTGAGAGATGAAGGCGAAGTAGCGTCGGGAATTGAGGTTGATCTTATGGACACGGTCATACAAAGCCTGTTGGGAATCGCCGTCTCCGTGGCCCTGTCGGGCTGTCTGGTCAAGATGCCGCCGGGAGTGGAGGTGATGCCCGAAACAGAGACGGCGAAAGCAGCCGACTGGGACGAGCGCTATCTCAACGGGACCATAGCGGCGAATGACTACGCCGGCGGGGACACGTGTAAACAAGGAAGTCTTCAATGCGTTCGATGATCGTACACCTCGCCGTGTTCTTGTGGGTGCTGGTTTTTGTGCCCGTGGCGACGGCGGGGCTGCAAGTGGGTGATCCGGCACCTCCGTTCGGCAAGAATATCGAGTGGCTCAAAGGCCGGCCGATCGATCCGACCAGGGATGTGGGTAAGGGAATCTATGTGGTGGAGTTCTGGGCGGTGTGGTGCACGCCCTGCGTGATCCAGATTCCGCACACCACCGAGCTGCAGAAGAAACTTCAAAAGCACGGTGTCCACTTCGTGGCGATGACCAGTCCAGGATGGCAGCGGCAACGCCTGGAAGACGTCAGGCGTTTCGTGCAGAGCCAGGGCGACGCGATGGGCTACACGGTGGGCTTCGACCGGACGGAACAGACTTACGATAACTACATGACGGCCGCCGGCGCCAATGGGATTCCCTACGCTTTCATCATCGGCAAGGACGGCAGGATCGCGTGGCAAGGTCATCCCAATGGGAATATGGAACGTGTTCTGGAGCAGGTAATCGCCGGCACGTTCGACGTGGCGGCGGCGGCCGCAGCAGCCGAGGTTCAGAAGAAGCTCGACGCCCTGGCCGTGCGCTTCAACCGCGCGGCCGCGTTTCGCCAGTGGGAAGAAGCCCTGGCGGCTTTAGACGCGTCAATCGCACTGGACAGCGCTAATGAGCAGAGCATCGAGTTCAGTTTGCACATCGTCACTATAGAGCTGAAGGATCGCGCCAGGGCGCGTTCCTGGGTGGAGGCGTACGTGCGGGATCATGCGGACAGCGCTGCCGGCCTGACCGTGGTGGCCCGCACCCTAATGGAGTTTCCTGAACTGGGCGACCGGCATCCCGACCTGTCACTGGCCGCCGCCGCCGCCGCGTGTGCCGCGGACGCCATCTCGGCGGACGCCTTGCAGGTCCACGCGCGGGCCCTGCACCAGGTCGGAAAGATCGATCAGGCCATCGAATGGCAGGAGAAGGCCGTCGTCCTGGCCGATGATACGGCCAAAGACCGGGCGCGGAGAGCGCTGGAGTTCTATAAGACCTGCAAGAGGCTGGCCAAGCTTTGAACGCGAGGTGCGACTTGTCCCAGGCGCCATCGCCATTGAATGATGCTTCCCCGCCGTCGGTGCCGCCCCTCGAGCTGTCGGCCGAACAGCGCATGTTGCTGGAGATGCGCGACACACTATACGAGGGTAGTTGGTCCGATTTCGTTCGTGATCTGGAGGCACGCCTCAACGGTCAGCCGCACGTCTTCGAGGTCGTTCCCGACGCGCCACACTTCGCCGAAACCATCCGCAATCACCTGCGCATCATCGGCGAGCTGCAAGCCTGGGAGCAGGCCAACCACAGAACGCTCCACTCCCGACCGACCGACTGAGCCTCACCGAGGGGGAGATGAGGACTTCGAGGCGGGTGCCCCATCCCTTTGATCCGCCACCGCGGATCAAAGGGTGGGGGATTGACTCGAATGTGAAAGGCGCCCGCGACTGCTCATTTCCCACCCCGTTCGCCGACCCTGACGGTCGGCGAAACGGGATGGGGCACCCGCTCAAGCGATTGTACCAGCAAACGCTTCCATCCCGTGTCGAGCCGGGCTTCACGCTGTTGCAGGACTTGTTCCTGATCGCTGAGTTGTCCGTTGAGTTTGTCCAGCGACGCGGCGATGTTCTGGATGACCACGGCCGTTTCGTGCTGCCTGCGTTCGCGGTCGGCCAGAGCCTGCGTACGCCCGGCGGAGTCGTTCTCATGATCTTTGAGGGCTTGTCGCTGGTGATCGAAGTCTTGCCGCTCCTGCGCCAGTTGTTCGAGTCCGGTGGTGGCCTGGCGCGCGATGGACTCTACCTGCGCCTGCCGATCGTTGAGGGCGTTCTCGCGCTCTTCGAGAGCAGCTTCTTTGCGCTGGAGTCGGCGTTCCTGGTCGGCGAGCGCGCCCTCGGCACGTTTTGCACCGCGCTCGCGTTCGGCCAGGGTGTGCATCACGTCTTCCTGAATGGTCTCTTCTTCATGTAAGCGTTTCTCGAGCGCTTTGGCTTTGGCCTCACGCGCGTCCAGTTCGCGAGCGCGGCGCTTGCAGAGGTCAACGGCTTTGGTAGCAGTGGCCATCCGGTGGGCGAGATCCTCTTCTCCCGCAACGATTTTGGCCTGGCGGTCGCTGAGCTCCCGCTGGAGTTCGTCCACCCGACGGGCACGCCCCTCGACCTCCGCAAGACCGTCTTGAAGCGCTTGTTCTCGTCCGCGGAGCTCTTCGGTGGCCCCGGTGAGCGCCGCCTGATCCGCTTGCAGCTTCTCCCCCGCCTCCTCGAGCGCACGATTTCTGTCGCTCAAGGCCGCCTGTTGCTTCTGCACCGTTGCCGACGCCTCGGATAAGCGATCCAGCTCGGCGCGCTGTTCGTCCAGCCGCTGCTCGGTGCGGGCGATCTGGTCGGCTCTACCAGCCAAGTCCTGCTCCGTCGAAGCCAGTTCAACGGAGCGCGCCTCCAGCTCCTCTTTTTTGCATTCGCACTCGCGGCGCAGCTC
>JAUWNF010000401.1 GCA_030612785.1 Phycisphaerales bacterium | reverse complement strand
TACGACCAGGCCGAGCCGCTGTACAAGCGCTCGCTGGCGATCAAAGAGAAGGCCCTCGGGCCGGACCATCCCAGCGTGGCGACCAGCCTGAACAACCTGGCCGCGCTGTACGATACCCAGGGCAAGTACGACCAGGCCGAGCCGCTGTACAAGCGCTCGCTGGCGATCTTGGAGAAGGCCCTCGGGCCGGACCATCCGAATGTGGCGACTGTTCTGGAAAACTATGCCGAATTGCTGAAGGCCACCGGGCGTACGGGCGAAGCCGAATCATTGTTGAGGCGGGCGGAGCGCATTCGTAAAGGCAATAAATAGTATTGGTGACCGCGCAGCACGCGGGGTCGTCCTGGGCCGCCCGGCGTTAGCCCTGCGCACCCGCCGCCCGTCGGTCCTCTCGCAATCACGCTACCAATAGTGGCGAGCTCCCCCTTGCACTACTCGTAAATGTAGTCCCCGCGCGATAGGGGGAAACTTCTCGGCGGGTGGCCGGGGTTTGCCTCCGATGCGCTCACGGCGGGTGGCATGGGTAACGCACGTCTCCCCCCTCGCAGAGGAGAGACGTGCGTTACCCGTGGAGCAACCGGGCGGGTGAAGACCACGGGTAAGCTCCGGTTTGGGGTAGGCCACGGATAGCAGCGGACGACGGGCTTACGCCTCGAAAGGGTACGGCCACACACGCTTACCCGTGCGTGTGCCGCTGCCATCGGCGCCGCCCATCGTTGGTCCGCCGTTCCCGAAGCCGTGAGAGGATCTGCCAATGGCGGACGCGAGAGAGGATCACCATGCAACGCTGCCAGAACATACGCCACGTTACACATTTCCTGGCTGGCGGGAACGCTGCCCGCTATGTTCTCTGTCCGCTCCCTCACGGTCGCGGTTCGGATTGCGGCCGGCGCGACGCTAGGCATTGCGTTCTCTGTCCGCTCCCTCACGGTCGCGGTTCGGATTGGGGCGCGGCGGGGACGTTCGAGGTTTCGCTGCCCGTGGTGGGGGTCTTACCCGACTCGAGGTCTTGGGTCAGGAAGTGGATGCGGGCGGCTGCGAAAGCGGCGTTCGACTTGTTGTCCGCCTCGCACCTGAGCACCTCGTGGTATAATTCCAGAGCCCGGGCCCGGTCGTGAAGTCGGTAGTCGCAGACGGCCGCCGCCTGGAAGCGGGCGGGGTGCGGAGTCTGCGGGTCCCAGGTCCAGGCTCGCTGGTACCATTCCAGCGCGATCTCTTCCTGGTTCTTGAAATACTCCTTGTAGATTTCGCCGCAGTAGAACGCGGCATCGTCGATTTTATCGCTGCTGGGGTATTTGGTGATCAGCTCGGTGAAGGTGTGCAAGGCCTCGACCATCAGGTCTTCCCGGTACAGCGCGGGCACTTTGTGCCCGCCTTGTTTCATCAACTGCTTCCCCTTGGTGTAGAGGGCATCGGCTGCGGCGATTGACTCGGTCGGACGAAGGGAGGATACCGGTATCTCGGCATCGAGTATGTATTTGAACGGCTTGATCCGCTCGACGTCCTTCAACTCATACTCGGCCCAACGCTGTTTGCGGTGATGGCCGTGCTCCTGGTAGTATTCCCGCAACGTCTTCAGCGCACGGTAGTAGTTCGCCCGGTGAGTCAAGACGGCTTCGACCAAATCCACCTCCTGTGCGTCCACCACCATGATGTCGGACAATTCCACACCTTCCGGACGTTCCAGAGAGGTTAGCGGCGCATCGACCTTTTGGCGCTTCTCGAACAGGGGATCCATTTTGCACCCGCACAGGCAGACGATGAACACGACGAGGGTCGCGATCGGAGCATAGCGTAGGGGAGACATTGATTCTCTCCTGGGCATGTGGGGATTCGTTCGTACTGGACAACCCTCCGGAATCCGATTAGACCTTGAGCCCTCTTGCTCGTCAAGCAGAATCATGCGATCATGGTACTATAAGTGGTTCAAAAGAGGCAAATGCCCGCTTTGAACGCAAGTAATCAGGATCGATTTGGCATGCTCGAAGACCCTGCGGTCCTATTCAAAGAACTCTCCGCCCGGATCAACGCCATCCGGGACTCCCTTTGACCTGGAAAACAAGTCAGCGGAGTTGGCTGCGTTGAAGTGCCGGATGGCGGCGCCAAATTTCTGGGACAACCCCGACCACGTCCAGCAAGTCACCGGGCAGCTCAAGAGCGTCAAGGCCTTGGTGGAGCCGTTCGAGCGGCTTGAGGTGCAGGTCGGCGACGCGCGGGCGATGCTGGAACTCCTCGAAGAGGAGGATGACGACGAAACCCGCCGGGACCTCGAAGCCGCACTCACCAAACTAAAGACCGAGACTGAGCGCATCGAGTTGCTGACCCTGCTCTCGCGGCCCAACGATGCGCGGGATTGCTACTTCAACATCCAGGCGGGCACCGGCGGTGCCGACGCCCAGGACTGGGCCGAGATGCTCATGCGCATGTACCTGCACTACTTCGAACGCACCGGGTACGAAGTTGAAATGCTCTCCAGGAAGGAAGGGGAGGAGGCCGGCATTCTGTCGGCCAGCTTCCTGGTCAAGGGGAACTACGCCTACGGATACCTATCGTGCGAGACCGGCGTTCATCGGCTGGTGCGCATCTCCCCGTTCAACGCCCAGCGCAAGCGCCAAACCAGCTTCGCCTCGGTCGATGTGCAGCCGGTGGTCGATGACCTGCATATTGACGTGGATTGGGACAAGGACGTGCGCGAGGACACCTTCCGCTCCAGCGGGGCGGGCGGGCAACACGTCAATAAAACCTCATCCGCCGTCCGCCTGACGCACGTGCCCACCGGTATGGTCGTCCAGTGCCAAAACCAGCGCTCGCAGCACAAAAACCGCGCCCAGGCCCGCAAGATGCTGACGGCCAGGCTCTATCTCCTCGAGGAGGCCAAACGCGACGCCGAACTGGCCAAGATCTACGGCGAAAAAGGTCAGATCGGCTGGGCTAACGCCATACGCAGCTACTTCCTGTATCCCGAGCGGCGCGTCAAAGACGGGCGTACCGGGATGGTCTCCGCCGACACCGACGGGATCTTGGACGGCGACATTCAGGAGTTCATCAACGCCGAGCTTAGGCGCCGGGCCGCCGACCGGAGTTAGCGAGGACCTGTATCATGTACGAATATCCCTCGACACCGCGTAGGTCGCGACCCCGCGGACCGTTGCTGCTTACGATGGCCCTGCTGGTCGGGGGTGGTTGGCTGCTGGTCCGCCAGTTCCCCGCGGTCTCCAGCGGGCCGCCGGCCGAATCTCGACCGATCACCCCGCGCGGGGACTTGGCCGACGAAGAGAAAACCACCATTGAACTCTTTGAGAACGTCTCCCCGTCGGTGGTGTACATCACCAGCATCGCACACCGGCGCGGCTTGTTCAGCCTGAACATCTTCAAGATTCCCCAGGGAACCGGATCGGGATTCATCTGGGACAAGCAAGGCCACATCGTCACCAATTACCACGTCATCAGCGGCAGCGATTCCATTGAGGTCATTCTTGCGGACCATTCCGTCTGGGAGGCCACCGCCGTTCGGGCGGACCCCAGCAAGGACCTGGCCGTCCTGCGCATCTCCGCGCCCCCGGACAAGCTCAAGCCTATTCCCGTGGGGACCTCCAAGGACCTCCGGGTGGGGCAGACGGTCTTCGCCATCGGAAACCCGTTCGGTCTCGACCAGACCTTGACCAAGGGCGTGGTCAGCGCCCTCGGCCGGAGCATTACTTCGCTCACCGGGCGGGAGATCGAAGGCGTCATTCAGACCGACGCCGCCATCAATCCAGGCAACTCCGGCGGGCCGCTGCTCGACAGCGCCTCGCGCCTGATCGGGGTGAACACGACCATCTACAGCACTTCGGGCTCGAATGCGGGGATCGGCTTCGCCGTTCCGGTCGGCATCGTCAACGCCGTCGTGCCCCAGTTGATCCAGCACGGCCGGGTGATTCGCCCGCAACTCGGCATCAAGATGGTAGACGACAGGATCGCACGCAGAAACAGGATCACCGGCGTGCTCATCGATTATGTGGTGCGCGGCTCCAGCGCGGAGGCGGCGGGCCTGCGCGG
>JAUWNF010000266.1 GCA_030612785.1 Phycisphaerales bacterium | reverse complement strand
TCCGAGTGATGTGGGCAGCGTACCGGCGGGCATAGGCCTCGACGTTTTCGGCGTAGGCCTGCATGACGTCAGCCAGCAGTCGCGGCGTTTCCTCGCTCCGCCCCGGTTCCATCAGCGGGCCGAGAAGTTGGAACCGGTAGTGAAAGCCCGGTTCGGAAATGACGAAACCCTGCAAGATAGTCGCCCCACAGCGCAGGGCGATTTGTATCGTGCCAGTGAGGAACTTGCGCTCCTCCCCAAAGACCGTGACCGTCGCCGTTTTTTGGTGCGCTTCGCGTGGGCGGTGGACGTCCAAGGCACTGCCCAGCGTGTAGTTCTCATTCAGACAGCGGTAAATATCACGCGGGTAGGCGTCGGAGAAGATGAAGTGAATCTTGCGGAATTCGGGGTACTTTTGGGCGTACTTGTCTTGAATGAACCGGCGGATCGAGCCCTCCTTACGGGCGCGCACACCGGCCACCCGATAGCCCAAAAGCGCCAGGCACAACCCCGTCACGTGGTGGGCCCCGTGGTGAGAAAGGGTGACGTAAACCCCCTTGCCTCTTGCCACGCCCTGCTCCAATAGCTCCCGGTTGTCGATGTGAAACCGCGCCAGCACGGCGTCACGAGGCAACAAGTCCATGATCAGGTAAAAGATCTTGTCGCAACGTGATAGTCTGAAGTGGGCCAGCGTCTGCCGGCGGCGGAACGCGGGGGTGAGCTTTGCTCCGAAGACACGCCGCAAGTTCCGGGCAAACGCCCGGCGGCGCTTGTTACTGACGCACCATTCCAGGGTTCCGAAGAACCGGCCAAAACGATACAGGCCGTCGAGCGTCAGCAGCTTGGCCAACACCCACAGCACCGTGCGGACCGTTTGAAACGCGCAGCGGTCCCAACGTCCGACGCTACCGGACAGCGGCCGGTGGGGTGGGGCAGCCTGCGAAGTTGTCGGCGTGGTCGCGGACAATGGAGCGGAGAGTATAGCGACCTTACCAAGAGACCACCAGACGCGGTGCGGGTATCGACAATGGGGGTTACTCCGCGATGCAACCCCAATGCGTCGGAGCGTGTATCAGCTCTCGGTGAAGCGGTTTCAATTCGACGGTCCAATCGAAAGGTCAAAGCGATGAGGTATACAACTGTTCGACTCGTACCGGCGGCGAGTTTCGTGGTGGGCTTGATTGCGGTATCGGCGTTCGCTGGAGGTCCGCAGCGTGGGGGGTCACAGGACCAAGGCAAGGCGCAAGCGGGCGCGTCGGAGTCTGTCGTGAAGAGCGAGGTCGCCGCGCCCGCGGCGACGTTGCAGCTCCGCTTCGAGGTGCTCGATCTTCATCTTGTGCCCGAAGAGGCGGAGAGTATCAACCGCTCCCCGCAGACGGTTGACATCCCCGCTCTGGCGACCGCGGCGACCGGACGCGGCGACACGCGGGTAAAGTACTCCCTGGGTGGTCCGGTGGCGTTGGGCGAGAAAGCCAGCTTCAGCGTCGGGCAGCGCGTGCCCTTTGTCCGCGACAGCCGCGTTACCAAAGACGGCAAAGTGTCGCCCTCGATCAGCTACGAAGAGGTGGGATGCACTCTCGATCTGTTCCCGCATCGCTTCCAGGAGTCAGACGAAGGCGGCTTCATGGTGGAGTTCAGAGTCCGCGTCAGCGAGTTGGTCCTGAAAAGTTCGGTCGAGACCGCTCCGGACCTGGCGGCGCCGGTTTTCCGCAAGTTGAGCCAGGAATTCACTGCCCATATTCGCACGGGCAAGGATACTTACTTCTGGTCCCTGGCGAGCGGCGAGCAGGTTCGCGACCGTGCGGGTGGCATGTTGGTCTACGTTTATCGCGTCCGCTTCGACCCTCAGACCGAAGATTGATTCCGAGCGCGGCACGGGCGATCGAGGCACGACCATGCTGTCTCCGGCTCATTTACCTGCGTGCAGAGCACTTGAGTGGCGCAGGCGCAACGGGTCCCAGAAGGCGAGGATCGCCCCGAGCGTGCCCAGGACAATGTATTCGAGAGGCAGGGCCCGCAGATACACACTGTGCGGGATGTTGGGTGGAAGCGCCCCAACCTTGTCCGAATCGACCAGCATGACCCAAACATAGGCGGCCACCGCCACCACGGGAACCGCTAGGCAGGTCCAGAAGGGCGTGCGCACAGGCCATTTGCGGTGGGCGACATCCCCCGCAATCCAAAAGGCCGCGGCTATCGAAAAATAGACTTGGCCATGCGTGATCGCGCGGGCGGGCGTCCCGGTTGAGAGGACACCGATAAGTCCGAACGCTGCCACGGCGGTGAACAGCAACTGCCACAGCCCAGCGCCCAGCGCCGATCTCCGTCCACCGGCAGTATCGCACCTCAGCACGTCTGAGATCAGCGGCATGTCTCCCACCGCCATGGTCGATAACACGGAGGGACCACCGGCCCCGCCTCGACTGAAGCACCAGCGCAACACAAAACCGGACGTCACCATGGCCAATAGCACGATGACAAACCAGATGAGTGCTTCGAACAGGAAGCTGACAGCGAGGTTCGGACAGGCGTTGATCCCTTTGTCGGCGACGTTGATGAGAATGGACTCGAGGGTGTCGGCGCGCAAGTTGGCCACCGCGAGTCCCAGACAGGTGGTGAAGACGCCCGCATCGGCGAGTTTCCGCCCAACCACCAGGGTGGCCAGCGCTGCCACCACCACCCCCAACACGCCCATTTGCACAACCATCAGCCAGGGATGGGGGCAAGTGAGCATGCTCACGGCGCCCTGCGGGTCGGTCGGCTGCAACGCTCGCCAGCCGATGGTGAAGAAAAGCGCGATGGCCATTGCCCAGGCGACCAGCGCCACCAGTCGGTCAGCCAAACGGAGTGGGGGATAATACTGGATTGGCTGGGCCATCGTTCGGGACACCGAGCGCTTCTCCAGTCCGCGGTGTACGCAAACCCCGCACAGAACGTGGCACTAGGGTCTCACGTCTGGCGAACCACGTTCCTTGTGCTTGGTGGGTTTCTTACTTTGACCGGGCTTCTTACCTTGACCCGGTTTCTTGGGATCGCCCTTCGTGTCCGGCTTCGGTTCGACGCGCGCCTTGCCCTCGCCCTTGGAATCCTTCGGAGGACGCGGAGCCTTGTAGAGTTCCAAGGTCACGTTGTCGAGGGTTCGCGGCAGGCGCAGCACCACGTTCTCGGTGGCCTCGGTATACTGAGCCAGACCCAGGTAGTAAGTCTCGTACGCCTGTTGGTACTCGGGCTCGGGGATGGTCCTTTGCATGAACCTCTGACGATCCCGAACGGCTTTGTATTTGGCCTGCATCCATTTGGCCAGATCGGCGACCGCGTCGAGCTTGACCAGCGGGCCGACGAAGCCCAGGTCGGTGCCTTGCCGCAACTGCTCGGACAGGTAGGGAAGCGCGTTCTTGCCGTTGGGTTCGCTGATCATAATCCCGCCGTCGGGAACATTGGGAATCTGCAAGGTAAAGCTGTAATACTTAGTGCCCGGCCAATCCTTACCCGTGATCGTGCCCCGCCCCGGAAATACACAGGGAATGGGCATACCGGAAAGTTTGAGGAGCATCCTATCCTCCCCGACCTGGGTGACGCCGACCTGCCCCATGGACACCGACGCCGACTCGCTCGTCCAGTCCGCGGTTAGGGTAATGTTGCAGGGATCGGCGCCCCACGCATCCAGGATTGCCGTCGCCCCGAGGGCAAAGCCCAGCGCGGAGGGGTGCGTACCGTCGGCGGTGATCGCCAGGCGCTTGCTGCCGGCGTGCTCCGCGCTGTACTGCTTCGAGACGGCGAACCAATCGATCACCGTAGCGCCCTTTTCCTGCGCGATGGTGCGTATAGCACCAGCGTACTGCTCTATGGTGGCAGCGTACTCGATCTTCTCCAGTTGAGGTCTTTGTGACGCTTCGGGGCACAGCGGGGTCATGACGTAGACCCGCGCCCTGGTCTGCTTGGCGCGGTCCACCATTTTGGCGAGGTCATTCTCGAACCGGATCAACTGATCTTTGCTGAACTCCCGCTGGGGCACGTCTCCGGTGACGAAGGAAAGCACCACCACCGTGGGATCGAAAGGGACCACCTGCTTCTCGAACCGCTCGACGGCGCCCCTCAAAACCGCTGCCGCTTGCCGACCGTACGAGCGGAAGCGGGCCTTCGACTCCGGGTATCGAATACGCACGTAAGTCTCGACGCCCATCGCCATAGCAGGTGTTTGGAACACCCGATTGCCGAAGAACACCACGCGGTCCTGGTCGCCGATGGCGAACTCAGCGCGAACGGGGTGTGCCGCAGCCAACACCACCAATAAGATCCAACTGATGCACGCAATGTTTCTCATCGCTCAGCTCTCCTGCGGTCGATACCGCTCCAACAAGGATTTCATTTCTCGAACCGCCTCGCGAATCCCGACAAAGACGGCCCGCGAGATGATCGAATGCCCGATGTTAAACTCCGAGAACCCCGGTAGCCCGGCCACCCGGCTAATGTTGCGGTAGGTCAACCCGTGTCCGCCGTGGACCTCCAAGCCCGAATCGCGCCCCACTTCGATCCCCCGGCGCAGCTCCTCCACGCGGGCAGCGATCTCCGCGAGCGTCTTCGCATGGGCGAACCCTCCGGTCCACAATTCAACCGCGGCACAGCCCACCTCCGCCGAGGCGCGAATCTGGGCCTCGGCCGGCTCGATAAACGCACTTACCACAATCCCCTGGGCGCGCAGCCGGTCGACCGCCGCACCGATGGCCTGGCGATGGCGGCCCACATCAAGCCCGCCTTCGGTGGTCAGCTCCTCGCGCCGCTCGGGGACCAGTGAGCACTGTTCCGGCCTCAGTTCACAGGCGATGTCCACGATGTCCGCGGCGATGGCCATTTCCATGTTCAGCTTGACGGCCACCGTCTGCTTGAGCACGTGTGCGTCCCGGTCGCTGATGTGGCGGCGGTCCTCACGGAGGTGGAAGGTGATCCCGTCGGCGCCGCCGAGTTCCGCCTCCGCGGCGGCCCAGACCGGGTCGGGCTCGTCGGTCCGCCGCGCCTGACGCACCGTAGCTACGTGGTCAATGTTGACACCCAAATGAACCATCGCCGGTTTCCCTACATCCCTGTGGTCCGGATCGCCATTATAGACCTCGCCGCGGACATGTAAACGCAAGCGATTCGCGTCCGCGCCACATGGGGTGGAAACTTGACAGACAATCTGCCCGGCGTTTTCATCAGCTGCGCGGTGGATGATGCGACGGGGTGTTTCGGCACACAGCTTACTTGTGGGAGGACCGGGATGAGCGCGTCGGAGAAGGCGAACAAGAACGCCGACAAGGCCGCCAAAAAGGCGGCCAAGACCGAAGCGAAGAGGCTCAAGAAGGCGGCCAAAGACCGTTCCCCTTCTGCCGCCCCGGATCCCCCCCGCGCCGACCAGCCCGGTGCCGTAACCAACCCGGGGTAGCGCTCCGCCGCGGCGGCTGAGCGCCAAGTCAAGTTGCAGGAACGCCGCGTGTTCTGGTCCGCGCTCGGCGTGATTGTTGCCCTGGCCGCTCTACTGGTGTCGATCCTACTCTGGTCCGGTTCGCGGAAGGCATCCGCCCCGACAAGCGCCCCG
>JAUWNF010000275.1 GCA_030612785.1 Phycisphaerales bacterium | reverse complement strand
TTGCGTTTGTCACTACCTGGGGCCCTCCTGGGCCTTGGAAGGCCCTTTTCCGGAAGCTGGCGGGGCCAAGTTGGCGATGCCCAGAGCGCGTACGACACGCCGGGCGTCGCGGCTACCGCCTGATACCAGCCGAGTCGTCCGAGGTTGGCCACAATACGTTGGGTGGTGCGGCCATGGACTCGATAGGCCTCGACCATCTGAAGGTACTTGGGGGAATTACGCAGAGATGTTGTTACTACGCCCAGGGCGTCCGCCGGGCAAAAACCGCCCTCACGGCCCCAAGAACGGCGATTCCACCCCGGACCCACACCTCAAACTGACAAACATGGGGTAGGGGACGTTGCCAGACGCGCTGTCTCTGTTCGTCGGTCATCGGGCCCGATCCAAGAGGTTTTCGATGGCGTCGGCCACCTGGTCAAACGTACGGTGGGCAACGTCGATGCGGTGGTGCGCGCATTTGGCGTAACGGGGTTCGCGGTCGCTCAAGACCTGGCGCACTTCGTCGAGGCCGCCCCGGTCCGTCAGCGCCGGACGGTTGACCGCCGAGGCCGCATCCTCCTGGATCCACGACCACAAAGTCTCCGCGTCGGCCGCCAGCCAGAACACGGTGCCGCACTCGCGCAAACGCCGCACGTTGTCCTCGCGAAGAATTGCCCCACCGCCGGCGCTCAAAACGATGGGGGATCGGGGCGACACCTCGGCAATCACGTCGGCCTCCAGGTTACGAAAGGCGTCCTCCCCATCGTCGGCGAAGATCTCCGCGATGGTTTTGCCCGCGCGCTCCGTTACCAGGACGTCGGTATCGACGAATGCGTGCCCCCAGTGCTTGGCAAGCAAACGCCCGACCGTAGTCTTGCCCGAACCGCGATACCCGATCAACACGACGTTACCCATCTTCCACTCTCAGTTTTCCATTCGTGTCTTGATGTCTTAGCAGTACAGGGGCTGTCGATTCAGTCGTCCGTTGTGGTCCCCAATGTAGCGTCACCCCTTGTGGGTGGCTAAAAACGCTGGTGCGCCGCCCACATGGGGCGACGCTACAGACTAAATCGACAGCCCCTGCACTCTTAGTGGCCCACAAGCGAGTCCGTAGCCTGCGATACGATCGCGCGCATGACCTCGACATCCGCTGCTTCGCCAAACCAGAGGTGGTACTGGGCCGCCGCCTGGCGCACGAACATCTCCACCCCATCGATGACCACGCAACCGGCCTGCTTTGCCTCGCGCAGCAGGCGCGTCTCCGGGGGATTGTAGACCGTGTCGAGGACGATCGGCCGGTCGTCCAGCGCGTCGGCGGGTAACGGCGAGTCCTCCGTCCCAGGCGACATGCCCAGACTGGTGCAGTTGATCACCACACGGCCGCTGCGCCGGGAGCGCTCTTCCCACGCCGCCGATCGGCCGCCGAATTCCTCCGCCAACGCCGCCGCCGAAGCCCGCGTGCGGTTGAAGAGAGTCACCTGACACCCGCAGTCGGTCAGGCCGGCCACCACCGCCCGGGCGACGCCCCCGGCGCCCAGTACGTCCACGGTCAATCCGTGCAGATCGTTTCGTGCGCAGTTGAGCCCGTGGCAAAGAGCATCTAAGGCCCCGGCATAGTCCGTGTTGTAGCCGCGGAGGCGCCCGTCGCGTATGACCAGCGTGTTGACCGCTCCGATGCGGTCCGCCAGGGGCTCGATTTGCCCTCCCACAAATCTACGGGCGGCCTGCTTGTGCGGGAGAGTCACGCTGAACCCGCCGGCATCCAGCCAGTCGCAGCGCTGGCAATGCTCCAGAAAGGCGGCCAGTTCGCTCTCGCCGCCCGCCACCAACATGGGCAGGTAGACCGCGTCGATTCCATTGCGCTCGAACATGCGGTTGAACAGTGGCGGACTCATCGAATGACGCACCGGATCGCCCAGCACTCCAAACCACTTCGTCCCCGACGAAATCGCGCCCCAGCGATACTTATGCAGCATTTCATTCAAGGTAAGCTGGCCGGGGGCGGTTTCCGATCCCGACGATAAGGCGCAATAAGTCGCCGCCGCGCCGAACTTCTTAGCCAGCACGCGCGAAGCCAGCCCCGCTTCACCCATAACCACGGCGATCACCCGCTCCCCCAACTCGCGCATCACCTGGAATGCCACGATATTGTCACTGAGACTTTGCCCTTGCCAAGCGACCTTGGCGATGACCTCGGGGCCCGCCGAGGCAATCTCGCGGGTCAGCGCCGGCACATCCGCGGGCCGCGCTTCAAAATCGTGATACGAGAGAATCCACGAACGCCGAACATTCTCGCATGATTCGTCGGCATAGGCGCGATATTCGAAATCGATACATCCCTCGCGGTCAACCGTCGCTTCGAGCAGGAACCTCCGTCGTGCCTCCGGGGACTCGCGGCACGTACCCCCTTCCTCGGCTGAGCGCAGCGTCACGATCCACGAACCGGGCTCCAGCGCCCCCAACACCTCGGCGACCTCCGAGGGCTTAGGGCGGGGATCAAGATGGTCGAGTCTCAATTCGACCCATTCCGTCCCGTCCGTAGCGGCCTGCTCGATCCGCGTGTGCATCTGGGCCAGCGTAGGCGCCGAAACTACGGTCACCAGTCGCGTCACGGGTGTCAAGTTCGCCGCGCGGGCATCGAGAAACGTTTGCAGAATGACCTGCGCGGCAAGGCGATCGCGCCGAGCCTTGCGCTTCTTCGAGGTAAGCTCAGCCGCCGCCAGATACTCATCCGCTTGATACGAAGACAAACGCTCGTCCCACAGATGGACCGGTCGGCCCACGTGTTTGCTCAGGACCTCGGCAAACTCGCGGGTCAGCCTGGTCTGCCGCGAATCGCTCCCATCCATGTTCAGCGGCAGTCCGACCACCCATTCATCGACGTCGTACTCTTGCACCGCGCGAACGATTGCCTCGATCTGTGCGGCCGCATCGCCGACGACCTGGATCGTGGTTAGCGGAGACGCAATGGAACCCTCCGGGTCACTGATGGCCAACCCGATCCGTTTTGTCCCGTAGTCGATGCCGGCGAACCTAGAGATGGCGATCTCCCGACTCAGCCTGGAGCGTGGCGACCAGTTCTCGAATGGCCTGGGCCTCGCTCTTCCTGCAGACCAGGGTCGCGTCGGCCGTGTGCACGATAACGAGGTCCTCCACCCCGATGGTGGCGATCAGATGTTCATCGTCCTCGGTGGCGACAACGGTTCCCTTGGACCCGAGGTGGATGACCCGCTTGCCGGTTTGCACGTTGCCCTCGGCGTCGGCCGACAGCACCGCGGCCAGCGCGTTCCAGGAGCCTACGTCGCGCCAGTGGCAATTCATCTCGATCACCAGAACCCGTTCGGCCTTCTCCATAATGGCGAAATCGACGGAGATCTTCTGTAAGCGCGGATAGAGCTTCGCGGCGCGTTCCGCCCACGAGTCCGTGCCCCACGCCCGCCCCAGTTCCATCAACGGCAGATAAGATTCTGGCAGATGCTTCTCGATTTCGGCCAGGATGGTTCCGATCCGCCAGGCGAACATGCCGCTGTTCCAATAGTAGTCGCCGCTGGCGAGGTAGCGTTCGGCGATCTGGAGGTTGGGCTTCTCGACGAACCGGTCCACGCGGTAGAGGCCGTCTCCCAGCGGCTCGCCCCGTTGAACGTAACCGAACCCAGTTTCCGGGGCGGTCGGCACCACGCCGATGGTGATCAGGGCGTCGGGGTTCTCGTCGGCCCGCTTGAATGCCGAATCGACCGCGCGGCTGAACCGGTCTACCGGAGTGATGACGTGGTCGGCGGTGAAGATGCCCATTACGCCATCGGGGTCGCGCTGGTGGAGGATGGCCGCCGCCATCCCCACGGCGTTGGCGGTGTCGCGCCCGCAGGGTTCGCCGAACAGATTGCTCTCGGGAATCTCGGGCAACTCCCGACGTATCAATTCGAGGTGGTCGGCCGTGGTGATGACGTAAATCGATTGGGGCTCCAGAAGGGTTGCCAGGCGCTCGTACGACTGGCGGAGCAGGCTTTGACCGCCGAATAGACGGAGTAGCTGTTTGGGTTTCCGCTTGCGGCTTAGCGGCCACAGTCGCGTTCCAGACCCACCGGCCATGATCACTGCGTGTCGCATAGCGCCTCCACCGTTACTCACTTAAGCTGGTTCTCAACAGAACTCCGACCTGGCGCGGGTCGCCTGTACCCCGCGCTCCGACAGTAAAGTACCGGTGATAGATACTACCGTCCATAACGCGGGCCGGCTCGCCCTGGTGCCCCCCGGAGTCCGTCGCGCGGATAGCAGGGCAAGGGGAGTAAAAACACGCGACGGAATGGTTGACACGAAGGCGTGAAATGTGGAGAGTGTCGCAATTCTAGGGTGTTTACCTTAGCTGCGACGTTTCGTTCACGGAGGAATGGGGCGGTTTCCATGTTCCGACGATTCGCTCTAACGGCTTGTCTTATCGTGGGTTGCGCATGGTGCCTTAGCGCTGTGGCCGGCGCCGGACGGCAAAATGACGCACACCTGGGATTCTCGGACTGGGCGGTTGCCCGGCAAGCGCCCACGGCAAAGAGGCGGGATGTCACCCGCCGGGCGACCAGAGGTATAGGAATTGGGGCGTCGGCGGTAGCCACCACGACGATGCATCCACGTTGATCAGATTCACTTGGGTGCGTGCCGCAGTGGGGGAGACCGCGCGGGCGTAGTAATTGGGACGATAGCCCAGCGGGCGGCGATAGGCCACTACGCGGACGCGCCCGATGCCGAGTTCCTGCTTGAGGTCTGCGAGGGTTTCGCGCATGGGAGCGATCTCGTCGATCAGCCCGGCCTCGAGCGCCTGCGTGGCGGAGTAAACCCGCCCGTCGGCCAACTCCAGGACCTGCTCGCGGGTCAGGTTCGGGCGGCCTCGGTCCACCACGTCGATGAAGCTTGCGTACATCTCGTCCACGATCGACTGAAAGATGGCCCGTTCCTCGGGGGTGAGTTTCCTGAACGGGGAGCCGGCGTCCTTGTTAGGGGCGGAAGTGACGGCCGGCGCCTGCATACCGATCTTTTGCATGGTTCCGCTGAAGTCGAACAACTGCATGAGCACCCCGATGCTGCCGGTAACCGTGGCCCGTTGTGCCACGATCCTGTCACAGGCGCACGCGACGTAGTACCCGCCGCTGGCGGCCACGTCCATCAACACCGCCACCACCGGCTTGCCGGTCCGCCGCCGGAAGTCGACGATCTCGTTGTGCATCAGCTCGCTGGCGGTGACCGATCCGCCGGGAGAGTTGATGCGCAGGACGACGGCCTTGACGCTGCGGTCCCGCCGGGCCTTGTCCAATTGTTCGAGCAGACGGGCGACGGGGTGCTCGCCTTCGCCGATCAGGTGGGGCTTGCTGGCGTTGAGGATGAGGCCCTCGACGTCGATGACGGCGATCTTGTCGCCCACGAACAGGCCTTCGCTTAGCAGCGTTTCCTCAACCAGGTCTCGCCTGGCTGACACGGGCGTAAGCAGGATGCCCTCAGGCATGCAAC
>JAUWNF010000576.1 GCA_030612785.1 Phycisphaerales bacterium | reverse complement strand
GGGGCCCGGTTCAGGACGTGGTAGATCGCCAGCCCGACGCCAAAGGCGGTGGCCACACTGAGGAAGACCATCGTCGCCAGCGACGAAGCTGTCGTCCGCAACAGGAGCGTGAAGAGGAAGCTGAACAGGGCCACCACGAATGTTAAGTAGGTGGCAGTCCGCAGGTTTTGCCTGAAGGTGAACGGCTCGGAGCGATAGTCGAGCTCCGCGCGTTCGCTGCCTGGTGGGAGATACTCAGGGCGCAGCGGGTCCGGGGTGTATTCAACGTTGGGGCGCATGTCTCCCCCGTGTCGGTATGACATCGCCGTAATCACGCACGGCGATGTCGATCTTGATGGCGGAGTGGAGCTTGACGCGCTCCTCTTGGATCCGGCGCGCTGCATCGACATGCGGCGTTACGATCGAGACGGAGAATCGTTCACTGCGAATCAGCTCGCGCCACGGCGCGACGCTCATTCGTTTAGCGATTCGATCTTGGACACGACGCCAAATCTGCTCGGGCTTCTGGCGCATATCCACGTAAATGAACCCGATACGCCGCTTGCTATCGGCCTCGTCGAGGTAGTAATGTTCGGCATCCAATGAACTGGCCGCGAGCTCTGGCAGCTTCTCGGCCAGGGACGCCGCTGTCAGTTTTCGCAGTGGTGGATCCGCGAGACAGCAGAAGAGCAGCACAGCATATGCGTCGGCCAGCACCGCCGGGCTGCGCATCGACCGAACCGATCGCAGGTGGAAGGCCATGGTGCCCTTCTCGGTGGGGTAGAAATACCGCGCCGGCGGAATCAACGCGGCGCCGTCGATGTAGCCGCCCTCCTTCATCCGCCGCACCCAGCTCTTGGCCGCGTGGAGTTTGCCGGTAGGCCAGTAGAGCTGCCGGAGAATCTCGTAGGTTGTCAGGCCGAACGCCTGGACGTGATCGCGGAAGATCTGTCGGTCGCGGTCACCGACACGGACACGCTTGGCGGTCGTTTCTACCACAGCTCGTAGTCCCTCTCGCGGCTGGCGCAATCCTCGTGGAAATCGCGAAGATGGTCCGCTCGGTAGCTCTTACCGCCGAATTCGACGACCAGCGGCCGCCGGCCATTCTCGAATTCTAGCACTGCGTCAGGGTCTTTGAGCTGGTAGCCGGCCTTGGGGCGCACGTCTTCGCCGATCCAGGCGGCCGCGTCGTCGGGGCGCGTTCGGTGAAAGAGACAGAAAATGGCCGCCACGTGGAGATCGTGCGTGCCATCCTTGAGCGTGATCTCCTTCGGCTGCGATGGGCCGCCAAACTCGTACAGCGTGGCGCGGGCGGCAGCGAAGACGCGTGTCGCAACCGGACGGCCATCCGGGCCGAAACGAGTCTGCATGCTGTAAGCAAGCTGTCCGAAGTCCGGAGCCGCCCGGCCTTCGTGCCAACGCACAAAAGGCTCGGTGAGTGGGAGCATCGGCAGCGCGAACAGCGTGACCTCGTCAACGAAGCCGTGCTCCTGCAGGCGTCGGAGGCCTCGGAGGGCATGCGTGCGCGGGGACCGTGTGTTGGCCCACCAGGTTCCGGCAATCTGCTCCACGGAGAAAAACCGGACCTTGCGGGCGAGGGCGTGCAGTATCTCCTTGTCGCGCGCGCTGCGTTTCACAATCGTGCCCCGGCAAAGCCGGGCTCATCGTACTTTCGCGCGTCCGTCCGTACAAGTGACCCATTGATTTCTGTCGATCGGCGGCGTAGCCACAAATCTTTGTCAATGCGTCGCTTGGAGTCGTAGCCGGCGTAGCGAAGTCGCCCATTGATGAACTGATTCTCGTGCCATGTTGCGTGCCATCTATGTTGATGTCGGCCATAGCCGTCGATGCGGCGGTGGCTGAAGGTGGAGCGGGGGCACTTCCGGAGCGAAGCTCCGTGAGGTCACGGGAAGGATGTCCCCTGGCGGGGACCGCCCGGGAATCCGCCCCCGTGGCCGACAATAGGACTGCTTGGCGGGGCGGCGGGGGCGGCTGGGCGGGGGCGCCAAGACCTCTTGGGTGGCAGTTGGGCGGGTGTGGTGTGGCTGGGGATGGCCCAGAGAACATTGGCGGACGGGATCTCCCGCCGAAGGCGGAAGGTGGTCGGGTGGTCGTTGCGGGGGAATCCCGGGAGCTCCGATTCCGGAGATTTCCGACCTTCTGGGTGTCGGATTTCGTTTACGAGCCGGACCCGATGCGTTGAATCCGGCTCGGTTCGTCACCCGTGGTTTCGCAGTCGTCGAAGGGCGTGTCGGAGTCGCCACAAGTCGCAGAAAATGTGCTCCGGGTGGGGACTCTCGACGTAGTCCCGCCTTTCTTCGTCCCAGGCATAGGCGAGCATCCGGTCCACGGCTTCCCATATACCGAGCGCGGGCGGAATAGACGGCTGCATGCTGACTGGGTCCAGTAGCGTCTCGACGGACGGCGCGACGTGCTCAAAATACGGGCCGGGCCGCGACTCCCGGCCTTGTATCATGGCGCCGTCGTCGTCGACGATTCGGAAGCCACGCAGAAACTCGTAGTTGGCTCGCCACGTGCTCCGGGTCTCGTCCAGGAAGGTCGTCAATCGCCGCTCGCCGGCGAACCAGCACCGCTGATGGTCCCGGCAAAAGAACCAACTCCCCGGGCCGATATTGAGGTAGCCGGTCATTCTCCCGCAGGATGGACAGCAGCCAAACCGAGGTGACGCCGAGCCCGTGTAGACGCGAGGGTCGGCTTGGCCCCGTGACTCGCGGTGTTTCTGCCTAGCCGTGGGCGGCCGAACGACTTCTTCGAAAAGCCGCAACCCATCTGGTAGCGCCCCTGAGTGCTTAGGCGGACGCGCAACACAGTACCCGAGCAATCGAAGCCAGTT
>JAUWNF010000293.1 GCA_030612785.1 Phycisphaerales bacterium | reverse complement strand
TCTTGGCCATTGCCCGAGCTTCGCGCTCGAAACGCGCGCAAATGTCCTCCGAAGCCAGCAACTCCTGCTTGAGTACCTTCAGGGCCGCCGGCTCACCCGAAGTGGTACGGACGGCCCGGTACACGCGGGCCATCCCGCCCTCGCCCAGTAGCGCCCCCACTTCATATCCGCCGAAGGTGGTTCCCTCCAACTCGCCCGGCAGTGTGGCCCCTACGCCTGTGCGCTGACGCTCCAGTACCGTGCGAAGGTCCTCGAGCATGGTGACGGTGTCGGAAAGCGCCGCGAGGCGGTTCTGGCACGCCGGACACCCGCGGGCGTGCTGCTGAAACGCTTCCACCGCCGCGGGATCCAGATCGCCGCGGCTGTACTGCTCGAGTTGTTCATCGCTGAAGCAGGGTGACATGGGACGGGTCAGTCCTTCTCGAATGCCTTGGTCCATTCCCGCAGAGCGCCAAGCACGCGGCTCTTGTACACGTACACACTGGACGGTGAAAGCCCCAGTTCCTCCGCCACCTGCTCCACCGGCTCGCGCTGCACGGCGTAACGGATGAAGGCCTGGTACTCCTTCTCGGGCACCTCTTTGCGAATGTGGTTGAGGGCTTGGCCGAGCAGCGCGTAACGCCATTCCTGTTCCCAGATTAGCCGTTCCGCTTCGGCGCGGGGGTCTTCCAACTGGGCCAGGGGATTGACGCCCGACTCCGGGGCGATCATCTGCGCCCGTGAGGGGCGGCGCCGGGCGCGATGGGCGATCATGGCCTGGCGGCGGGCGACCCCGAAAAGCCACGCCCGGAACCTGCCTTTTTCAGGCTTGTAGGTTCCCTGCTGCAACGCCGCCTGGGCGACGAGCATGATCTCCTGGGTGACGTCGTCAGCGTCCGCGTCGGGCAGCCCGAGACGCCGGACAAAGCCCGAAACCATGGGGGCGTAGATGCCGAAGAAATCGATCCACGCCCGCCGATCGCGCGCATCGCGCACCGCCCAGAGCAGGTTGCGTTGGGTGGTATCCACGCCCACTCCTTCACGCCCATTCTATCAAGCGACGCGGTCATCACCAGCGAGAACCCATCTGCGGTTCCGCGTCCAGAGAGGCATACGATCGATTTTCTCACCGCGTTGTAAGATTTGCTCCGACCACGCTAAAGCTCAGTAGGACACCAGCAACCTCGCCTGCTGAGGTCGTTCGATCCCCCCGCCCACCGGCGGGCGAGGGGTTTGCGCCAACGGAGACCGCTTTACGGAGCTACCTCATGAGTTGTTCCACATCACTACCCGCCGGCGCCGTTTGGCGACTGGCGATCGCGGCCCTGATACTGCCGGTTATCGGCTCGCCCGGGCCAGTCCATGCCGAAACGGATCAGCAAGTCGTAGAAATACGCGGGGAGCTGATGTCGATCTGGCCGATTGCAGAGCTGCGCGGACGCGGCTTCGACGTGCCGGAAATCCCCCGCGACGAGAACGCCGCCTGGGTCTACATTGACGCGTGGAACACGTTTCTGGACCTTCCCAATGACGTGGCGGACGCCCTTGATTACGCCATCGGGAAAGCCTGGCCGGACAATCAGCCGCAGCTCAGAAAGTGGCTGACCCGGAAGGAGAATCGCGAGGCGCTCCAACTGGCCCGTAAAGCCTCGCGGATGGAACGCTGCCAGATGCCTTACTTCGGGGAATCTGACGGCAGTGTCATGTCCATCCTGCTACCGAGCCTGTCCCACCATCGCCACCTGGCGAAACTAACCGTCGCAGATGGCCGCCGACTGGTCGCTCAGAAGGATTATCGTGGCGCCATGGAGAACTACGCCGCCGCGATGCGCATGGGACATCACGTAACCCAGGGCATCACGCTCATCGAAGGGCTGGTGGGGCTGGCCTGCTGGAGCCTCGGCGACCGGGCGGTTCGCGACATGGTCCTGGGCTGCGACATTCCCCGGAATGATCTGGCCGCCATCTTCGAGGAGTGGAAGAAGCTCAAGCCGCTTATGCCCACGATGCGGCGCGGATTCGAGGGTGAACGACTCTTCGGCCCCACCATTGTGGATGAACTCTTCTCCCGTCCGACGCAGTTGTTTCACAACCTCAGCGCGTTGGACTGCTTCGGCGGAACTTACGGAGTTGTGAAATCGAAGGACGGGTGGGATCGGCTGGAGGCGCGCCTCGGGCACGTGTTCCTGCCCGATCGCACCATCAAGCGTCATATGACCGATTACTACGACGCTGTCGTGGAGACCGCCACAGTGCCCTACCACGACGACCGGGTCCGAGAGTTCGACGAAGACGAACTGATCGCCAGAATCCCACAATGGGACGTGTTGGGCCGCTTCCTGCTTCCTTCGCTGTCGCGGGCGCGGGTCCTGGGGGCCAGCTGTCGCACCAATACGCGGGCGACGACCCTTGCACTGGCGCTGCGACTGCACGCCCGGCAGAACCGCGGCAAATACCCCGCGCGCCTCGCCGACCTCACCGTTGAGGTGGAGGGGGATGACCTGATCGACCCGTTTGGAGGTGGTGAGTTCAGGTACGTGCGCACGTCCAGCGCATGGAAACTCTACAGCGTCGGACTGGACGGAACCGATAACGGCGGCCAGCCCGGCGAGCGCTGGGATGATGAGAATACGGACATGGTCTACGTGTATCCACCCGGACCGGTCGAACCGTTCGATGGCGACGAGGACTGACCAACCCGAGGACTTGCTGACAAAAGGAGCCGCAGCGCGGCGTCTCGTCAGCGGAGACGCCACAGCTTTGAAAGGGATCAAGACGTGAACATCTGCCAGATTACCATCTGCGTTCTTCTCCTAATTGCCCCAGCGTCCGCCACCGAGCGACCGAGCGACTTCTCCATCCTGCTCGCGGACGCGCCGGCCGACGCACTGAGCGTGATCTACACGCGACAACCGGCCGACCTGCTGAACCATCCAACGCTGGTGTGGCTGCTTGAGCAGGACGCTTCTCCGCCTGTGGGCGAAGCGTTTCGGGCACTCGTTCGACTCCTCGACGGACCCACCGCGGTGGTCGTGACCGGCACCCCTCTGCGACCGGACTTGCTCGCGGTGACTATCACCACCAAGGTGTCGAAAGAGCGCGATGCTTTCTTCAAAACGCTCGATCAAGAGTTGGTGGCAGCGCTCAATCGTATTGAAACCTTTCCCGGCAGCGGGGCGATCGGATTCGAGCGTACCGGCGCGACCGCCGTCGTCCGCATCCCTGGAGCGATTCCTGTCCACCTCACCTTCGCCCTGCGCGATGGTTACATGCGGGCCAGTTCCGACCGCGCCCTGGTGAACGAGTGGTTGTCGCCGGCCCCGGCCACCTTTGACGAGAAGCCGAAGACCTTCCCGGATTCCGACGACTTCAAGCGGCTGCTGCCCGACGCCACCGCGCCGCCCGATCTGTTGCTCTATGTGAACTGCCGTACGCTCATGCCCTTGGCCAGGATCGCCTTGCGGCACGCACCGGAGTGGTTCGACAGGCTCGGCTTGGGACAACTCGAGGCTGCCGGACTCACCGCCGCGTGGTCGGGGAAGCGCACGACGGCTGACCTGACCGTCTGCCTGACCGGCGAGCCCGAGGGGGTCATACAGCTCCTCCAATCCACCGGCTGCCCGGTCCACGTCGCCAGGGTCTTTCCTTCCGACACGATATGTGTGCTCGGGGGAAGCTTCGAGAATGTGGCCGCACTCATCGAGCGGATCAATGGGTTCCTCCGCCTGGTAGACCCGGACATTGTGGCGGAGTACGAACAGGAGCAGGTGGAGTTCCTGCGCGACTTCGGATTCGACATTCACAGCGACTTTATGGGCAACTTCGTGGAGGAATGGGGCGTTGCGGTTCGCTCGACCGCCGCGGGATTGCCGGAGTTCATGCTGGCGGTGCGGCTCGGAAACGCGGGCGTCTTCGACAATCATCTCGGTGCGCTGACCAGCGCGTTCGACCTCAAGTTCGACGTAACCACCTATCGCGAGGTTACCATCTTCAGCCCGCTCAGTGTGCGGCTCAACTTCGCCTACGGGGTAGTGGACCATTATCTGGTAATCGGGCGGGACGCGGCGGCGGTGCGCCGGATGGTGGACGCATGGCACGACCGTGAATCACTCGAGCAGACCCCCAGCTACCGGGCGGCGGCGAAGCGTTTTGCGCACGGACCCTCGGCCTTTGGGTACGTGAATGCGTCGCAGCTCATGCAACTGGCGATGCAGAACGAGGAACTTGAGGTCGATCCCGAACTGGGCGTCGACGAGGAGATGGTGCAGGCGCTGGAGCGCTTGGCCTCTGGCAATGCCGCAGTAGGGTTGACCTTGGGTTCCGCGCCGGGCAGCGTTCGCATGTCGTTGGAATTCGTCGGAGGGCACGAAGCCGCGGCAGCCGCCGGCCGAGCGGCCTGCACGTCGGTGATCGTTTCGTTGGCCCGCGGGCGCGAGTTGGGCAAGCGCGCGGTGTCCGCCGCGAACCTCTCGGGGATCGTCAAAGCGTCGCTGGTCTACGCCCACGAACATAAGGGCGAGTGGCCTGCTTCACTGTTCGTGCTGGCGGAGCACGCCGGCATCTCCCTAGAGTTGCTGGGCAACGTGTACGAGGGCACCGCTCCGCGCACCCTGGCCGACGCCGACCGCGAGTCCTACTACCTCTACCGCAAGAACGTCCCCAAGGACATTGCCAGTACCGAGGTGGTGGCCGGCGAGCGCGAAATCCGCCGCGGTGAAGGGGCCAACTTCGCCTTCGCCGCCGGGCACGTGGAATTCATCCATGAGCCGGAAGCCAGCCGGTTGCTTAGCACCCTGCACGCCCAATCCAGGTAATCTGGATCATTCGTATTCCCACAGACCGTCGAACGCAGAGACTTGGCGCGGCCTTCGGCCGCAACCAAAGGGGATTTGGAGATTGACGATTGCGGGGTACCCCTCCATTACGCGTTCGTGTTTAACGAACTGTGGCATGGGCAAGGACCGTCGCCGACAGCCCGCGTAGCGGGCGAAGGAATATAGCCCAGGGCGTCAGCCCTGGGTCACCGGACCGCCCACGGCCAAGCCCCGGCAGGGCGACGGAAGGTGTTTTCGCGCAAGGTCTTTCCAGCGCCACCGCTGGGGGCTTGCTTCACCCCGTGGGCTATGTTCCGACGCCTCCTCCGGAGGCTACCCCAAGTTAGCCAGTAGTCGAGAATCTTCGGCTTTTTTGAGGCTGCAATCTTCGATTGCGAGCCACTGCGAACGCTCGGAGCCTGAAACGGGCGTGTAGTCAAAACCTACCCCCTTGAATGGAGCTGCATCACTTGC
>JAUWNF010000061.1 GCA_030612785.1 Phycisphaerales bacterium | reverse complement strand
CACGACGGTCTTCGGAACGGTTTCGGCAAAGGGGAATTGTGATTCGTCGATCAATCCCACGCCCTCCCAACCGGGCGACCGCGCCCCGCGGGTGTAGAACATGACGATCTCTTCGCCGAGTTCGTGAAGCACCTGGGCGTTTCTGTAGGTCGACTCGATCCCCCCGATGACGATGATCCTGGACACATCCATTACTCCGCTTCAATCCACCACCGCGCGGATGAGTTGAAATGCCTCGGCGAACTCGAGCCCGACTTCGTTCCCCCGTCTGGCGGCCTGATGCTCAACCGCTTGGTGGCTTCGCGGGTGGGGATAGTCGCGGATTTCCGAGCGGTAGCGCGCCAGCGCCGCCTTCTTGCCTTCGAGAGTGTCCTTTATGTTAACGAACACCGTCGGGCAGAAAGCGCTCGCGGGATGTTGGAACGCGCGTTCCGTCGCGGAGGGCACTTCATAGGCCAGAATGATCTTGGGAAAAAAGGCGTCGGGGTCGGCCCGAAACGCCATGAGGCTGGCATCGTGGACGATACCGTGATCCCAGTTGTAGTCGCCGTGGTGATGCGTGAAAACAACGTCGGGTTTCACTTCCAACGATAGCTTGTGCAGCTTGTGGGCGATGTCCATACGTGACACCGTATCCAGCCGGTTGTCGGGTAGATCCAAGAAGAAGGCCCGGCGCACTTGCAGGAGGCTCGTAGCCGCTCGGGCATCTTCTTTCAGTTCTTGTATCTTCTGGGTGATGTTTTCCGCGTGTTCGTCGGCATGTTGGTGGCGTGCCGATACGCCGGTGGCGACGTATACCACGAACACCTCCATACCACCGTGGGCCATCTTCAACATGGTGCCGCCGGCGCCTAAGACTTCATCATCCGGGTGTGCGGCGACCACTAACGCCCTCTTGCCCTTTTCAAGTTTCACCGCCGGGCCTCCCCAAGGTTTCGCAGGGCCTGCGGGTCCACAGCTCGACGATCCAGCACCGCCGGGACCCGAGGCGTTCCTATTCTTCCCATCCGTCGCGCCATTCTGCCGGGCTCAGATGATCGACGCAAGTCATGCCCGGAAGGCGAAATGCCCGATATTAGAGGCGAGAGCGTGAACAAGGTGGCACCCATCAGTTGAGGCGTTACGGAATACCGGCGGCCAGCAAATGCGCGACGGCAAGCGTATCAGGGTAGTTGCATTGGTCGCCCGAGAGCCGGGGCTGACGACCTTGCGCGGTCTGCCGGTTTCGCCCGGCCCATTGGAGGTTTGCGCCATCTACACCCACCGGCGGGAACCCCGATCGGCAGACCCGGCACGCGGTGAGCGCCCGGAATACCCGCGCTACGTGGAACTGGCCCGCGCGTGGGGCATCCCGCTGCACGCTGTGGACTCGCGTGCTGAGGCCGAGGAGATGGAGGGCTTGGAAGCACACCGCCCATTTGACGTGTTGCTGAGCGTGAGTTGGTGGTACCTGGTGTCCCCGCGCGTGTTGGATTGGCCTCGGTTGGCCCCGATCAACGTGCATCGCGGGCGCTTGCTGACCTACGCCGGGCTCAAGCCCGTGCAGCGCGCCTTGCAAGCGGGGGAGACCACCGTAACCTTGACCGCTCACCTGATGACGGCCGAGTGCGACGCGGGGCCGGTGTTGGTCGAACGAACACACCCCGTGGGATCATTGCAAGGCCCGGCGCTGCTTGACGACGTCGAGCGCGTCAAGCGCGAGCTGTGGCCGCTGTATCCACAAGTGGCCGCCGAAGCGATCGAGCAGGTGACCGGCCCTTTGAGCTTACCGGTGTGACATGACCAAGGATTTCTGCGCGCAGCTCGGTCTGGAAGCAGACCACGTCTTCGTCATCGGCGAAGCCGGGTCCAACTGGCGGATGGGAACGCCGTCGCGGGATTTGAAAATGGCTTTCGAGCTGATCGACGTCGCCGCCCAAGCCGGGTGTGACGCGGTCAAGTTTCAGGTCTACCGTCCCGAGACCGTGTACGTGCCCAACGCCGGGAACAGTGACTACCTGTCGCATAGCGGCATCACCGAGCCCATTACTGAAATCTTCCGCGACCTGTCCATGCCCTACGAGATGATTCCCAAGCTGGCGGCGCGGTGTCGCGCGCAGGGCATCATGTTCATGGCCAGTGCGTTCAGTGTGCGCGACGCCCGCGAGGTCGATCCGCACACGCCGGTGCACAAGATCGCTTCGTACGAGATCAGCCACGTACGCCTGCTGGAGTACCTCGCCTCGACCGGCAAGCCGCTGGTGCTCTCGACCGGAGCGTGCGACCCGGCGGACATCGAGGTCGCGCTGAAGTGCTTCCGCGATGCCGGCGGCGCAGGCGTGTGCCTCATGCAGTGCACCGCCCGCTATCCGACCGAAGTGGACAGCCTCAACCTGCTGGCCTTACGGGCGTTGGCGGAGCAGTTTGGCACGCCCGTGGGGCTCTCCGACCACAGCCGCGATCCGGTGCTGGCCCCAGTGATGGCCATCGCCCTGGGGGCGCGGGTGATCGAGAAACACTACACCTTGAACAACCGTCTTCCCGGCCCCGACCATGCGTTCGCGGTGGAGCCGGACGAGTTGAAGACTATGGTCCGCGCGATCCGCGATGCGGAGCGAGCTCGGGGCAGCGGCGTCAAGGAAGTGCTGCCCGCGGAGCAGGAGTTGCGCTACTACGCGCGTCGCGGCCTCCAGGCGACCCGCACGATCGAACCGGGGACCGTGCTTGAAGAAGGAGTCAACTTCGACATTCTCCGCCCGGGCCGGCAGCGCCCCGGGATGCACCCGCGGCAGATCGGGAAGGTTCACGGGCGCCGGGCCAACCGTCGAATCGAAGCCGGCGACGGCATCAAGGAGGGGGACTATGCCTAGACCGTGGCGGTGCGTGGCCTTCGACCTCGACGGTACCCTGGTGGATTCGCTGCCGGCCCTGCGCCTGGCATACGAAGCGTTTCTGCAAAGCCTCGGCTCCACCGGCAGTGAGGAAGAGTTTGAGCGCCTCAACGGGCCGACGATGGCGACCATCGTGTCCCGTCTGAAAGAGTGGCACGGCTTGGCACCTCCACACGACGAGTTACTGCATAGTTACCAGGAGCACGTAGAACGGGCCTATCGTACCAGTGTCCTGCCGGCGGAAGGCGCCGACGACCTGCTGCGCTGGAGTCGGGCGCAGGGTCTTGCGCGGGCGCTGGTGACGTCAACGCCACGTAGGGTTGTCGAAGGCGTGCTCGCGAAGCTCGACTGGCCTGACTGCTTCGAGGTCATTGCGTGCGGCGACGAGGTGGCCGACGCCAAACCCGATCCGGCGATCTACGCCCGAGCCTGCGAACTGGGTGGTTGGGAACCGGATGAGTGTGTGGCCGTGGAGGATGCTCCGGCCGGCGTTCGCGCCGCCGCGGCGTGCGGGATGGCGGTAATCGGAGTAGGGCCTGCGGAGCGGGTGGACGCCTTGCGTACGTGCGGCGCAGCCTGGACGTGTGAGACGCTGAAGCACGTGCGGGACATTCTACACACGCGGAAGACACACCATGGGTTCGGCATCGGACGCTAGGGTTATCGCCCGCGGGTCTACCCGACTGCTGTGGCAAGAAGGGGCGCCTCCGGAATTGAATGTCGCGCAGCGCCGGGCGGTGGACGAAGTGTGGGAACGGGGGGTCGCCAGGTTGGGCGACGCGCTGCACGATTCCCCCATTCTCGTCTACCGCGGACACGAGCCCCAAGGCGGCTTGACCACCATCCACGGGGATTACCAACCCTATCGTTATTATTACGCCCAGTGCCGGGGTGAGGACATCGATTGCGGCATGAACCCCATCGGGGTCAGTGGTGTGACCGTCTTGTGCGAGCGTGGCGTCCGGGCCGTGGTCCTCGGGCGGCGCGGCCCGAAGGTGGCCTGGTATGCGGGCGCTTGGGAGTGCGTTCCTTCGGGCGGGGTGGACCGCTCATGCGCCCGTCGGGACGGAACCGTGGACTTCGCCGCGATGCTGCTGCGGGAGTTTGAGGAGGAAACCGGCCTGTCCGCCGATACGGTGCGGCGAGTGACGCCCTGTGCGCTGATCCTCGATCCTGCGGCGCGGACGTACGACGTTTGCTGTGAACTCGAGCTAACCGCGGCGCGTGACGAGTTAGTCGGCGCGATGAGAAGGTCCGAGGAATACTCCGAAGTCCTGGTAGTCGCCGAGGAGGAACTGGAAGATTGCCTGCGGCGTTTGGGTGACGAGTTGATCCCGCTATCGCGGACGCTTATCGAAGTCTACCGCGAAGCGCACGGTTCTTCGTGAGGGTAAAGAATGAAGGTTGTAGTCACCGGTATCGGATCGATTGGCCGACGTCATCTGCGCAACCTCCGAGCCGTGCTCGAGGAGCCGCGGATTCTGGCGGTGGATCCCTCGCCGGAGGCGCGCCGCTGGGCCAAAGAGAACGGGGCGGCGGAGATTTACGAATCTCTCGAACCGGCGCTGACCGCGCGTCCCGCCGCAGCCATTGTCTGCACGCCGACGGCCCAGCACGCCGACGATCTGGCAGCGTGCCTCGAACACGGCGTTCACGCATACGTGGAAAAGCCGCTTGCCGAACGGCTGACGCCGCAAATAACGCGGACCTTGGTGGAGGCCGACCGGGCATCGTGCCACGTGGTAGTGGCCGCGAATCTGCGGTATATGCCCGGAGCGGTCGAGATGACGCGCCTGGCCACGAACGGTCGCCTGGGTCGCTTGGTGGGCATCTACGCCCACGCCGGTGCTTACCTGCCCGATTGGAAGCCGAATCGCGAGCTGCGCGATTACCGCCGCAGCTATTCAGCGGCAATCGGCACCGGCGGGGCGATGCTGGACTATGCCCACGAGTTCGACTTGCTGCGCTGGTGGGGCGGCGAGGTGCAGGCCGTCGCCGCCCTCGTGCGCCGAGCGTCAGACCTCCAGATCGAGTCAGAAGACGTCGCCGACGTCCTGCTGGCGTTTCGGTCGGGCGTGTCTGGCACCCTGCACATGGACTACCTGGAGCGCTCGAACCGCCGTTTCGTCCAACTGCTGTTCACTGAGGGCCGAGCGGTTTGGGATGTGCCCACGCAGCGGCTGGAGGTCACCGACGCCTCAGGCCAATCGTCGGTGGTGGTAGATGTGCCCGAGTACGACGTGGACCACTGCTATCGGGAGGCTCTGCGCGATTTCTTCCGCTCCCTAACGGTCGCGGCTCGGAACGGCGTGCTTGAAGCGCCCGCGGCGGCCCAGTGCGTACAAACCGGTTGGGACGGTGCCCAGGCATTGGCGATCATAGACGCCGCCCGCGCGTCGGCCGACTGCCGATGCTGGGTGGATGTAGCTTTCAGCGGTCAGCCGTTAGCGGGTGCCCCATCCCTTTCCGAGAAAGAGGTGGGTGTACTCCGTCAGTGGGGCACCCGTCAGCCGCCCGACGCGGGCCAGCGCCATCCCCAATCAGAGGCGTTGCTGAGGCGGGCCGAGCGCGTGATCCCCTCCGTCACGCAGACGCTCAGTAAAGGTCCGTCGCAGTTCGTGCGGGGCGTATCGCCAATCTACCTCGAACGCGGACGTGGCTGCCGGGTGTGGGATGTTGACGGGCACGAGTACGTCGATTGGGCGATGGCGCTGGGGCCGATGATCCTGGGCTACGCCGACCCGGATGTTGACGCCGCCGTTGCCCGTCAGTTGCGTGACGGGCCGACGTTTTCGCTGATGCACCCCCTGGAGGTCGAGGTCGCGGAATTGCTCACCGAGGTCATTCCCTCGGCGGAGATGGTCCGTTTCCTGAAGACCGGCAGCGGGGCGAACTCCGCCGCCGTGCGCATCGCCCGGGCCTACACCGGACGGGACGTGATCGCCACCAACGGCTACCACGGCTGGCACGATTGGTCCGCGGGCACGCTGCCGCTGCGCCGGGGCGTACCACAAGGCGTTCGCGACGACGTCGTGGAGTTCGAGTACAACGACCTTGAATCGCTGCGTCGCTGTTTCGCGGAGCATCCCGACGGGATTGCCGCAGTGCTCATGGAGCCGATGTGCCTGCACTGGCCCGAAGATGACTTCCTGCACCGGGTTCGCGATCTGGCCCATGAGCACGGGGCGCTGTTCATCCTCGATGAGGTGCTCACCGGCTTCCGCATGGCCCTGGGCGGGGCCCAGGAGTACTTCGACGTACTCGGGGACCTGTCCATCTTCGGCAAAGCCCTGGCCAACGGGCTACCGCTGGCGGCGGTGGTCGGCCGCAGAGACGTCATGGCGGTGCTGGACGAGGGGGCGTTTGTCTCCTTGACGCACGGCGGCGAGACGCTCTCGCTGGCGGCGGCCCGGGCCACCGTCGAGAAACTCCGCGACACCTCGGCGATCGCGACGCTGTGGGAACGCGGGCAATGGCTTGGGGACCGTATCGGCGATCTGCTCGTGCGTCACGAGCTGCTGGAGTGGTTCCGGCGGGAGGGGCCTTGCTGCCGATTCGCGATAACGCCTTTGGCCGCCGGAGCGACGGACGCCTCGGAGGCGCGCAGCATCTTGCAGCAGGAACTGATGCGACGGGGTATACTCTTCGGTGGGGCTCACGTGTTCTCCGCCGCCCACGATCGGGGCGCTCTTGAACAAACCATCGCGGCATACGAAGATGCCCTGCCCGTGGTGGCGCGGGCGTTGCGCTCCGGGCGCGTGCAGGACTATCTGGAAGGCCCGGTGCTTCAACCGGTGTTCGAGCCCAGACCGGCGGAGTTTCCGAACCGCGACCGTCAGGGAGCGGTCACCAGGCCGGTGGAGTTTCCATGAGCAAGACGCCTGCCAAGTTGGATGCGATCGGCATCATTCCAGCCAAAGGCCATAGCGAGCGCATTCCTCGGAAGAACATGGCCTTGCTCGCCGGCAAACCGCTGATCCGGTACACCATCGAGGCCGCCCTGGAGTGCAAGGTTCTCGACGTAGTGATGGTTTCGACGGACGATCCGCAGATCGGCGCGTTTGCCCGCAAACTGGGCGCCGAAGTTCCCTTTCTGCGGGACAGCCGCCTGGCCTCCGACGACGCCACCATGGCCGAGGTAATGCTTGACGCCGTCGAGTGGTACGAGAAGAACCGCAAGAAGACCTTCGACAAGCTCTGCATGTTGTTGCCCAGTTCCCCACTGCGGACAGCCGCGGACATCGTCGCCGCCAAGCGCCTGTTGACCAGACATCCCGAAGCTGATTCCGTCCTCTCGGTCACGCGTTGTTCCTATCCGCCCGGGTGGGCCCTTCACGTTGCCCAGGACGGTACCGTTCACCCCACTTGGCCGGAGCACATCTTTAAGAAGCGGCAGGACTTGCCCGAGTGGTGCGATGAGAACGGCGCGGTCTTCTGGGCGCGGATGTCCTCATTGCGGCGCATCCGCAGCCAGTATGGCGGCGTGCAAGTGCCGTATTTCATGCCGCCCGACCGTGGTGTGGACGTTGACTACCCCCAAGAATTGGCCTTTGCGGAATTCCTCCTGGACCGTCGGCGGGGCCGGGACGAATGAGGCTGCGGTGTCTAAAGAAAAGAAAATCCGAACCGCGACCGCCAGGGAGTGGTACCACTCCGGCCTGGCGTTCGAGTGCATGCAGTGCGGCAACTGTTGCAGCGGTCCGCCGGGCTACGTATGGGTGACCAAAAAGCAGGTCAAAATGATAGCCCGATTCCTCGGGCGCACCGATGACCGGCTGCCCAAGACGCAGCTCCGCCGGGTGGGCTTGCGCCACAGCTTGACCGAGCGCGCGAACGGCGATTGCGTTTTCCTGAAGCGGGATGGCCACAAGATCGCGTGTCTGATATACCCGGTGCGGCCTTTGCAATGCCGCACCTGGCCATTCTGGACGGCGAACTTGACCTCGGCGGAAACCTGGAACCGCGCCCACCAGACCTGCCCGGGCATCAACCAGGGTCCGCTCCACGATTTCGAGTCCATCGAGGAAACCCGCACGCGGAAAGCCCCGTGATCCCCGACGTCGATATACCCATCACCCGCATCCGGGAACTGGCCGGCGATCAGGAATTCCTGTCGGCCATGCGCGATTTCTATGCCCGACTGGAGAAGCGAATTGCGGACCACCACCCGGTCTGCCGTCAGTGCGGGGCCTGCTGCCGGTTCGACGATTTCGGCCACAAGCTGTACGTCACTCCGGCGGAGGTGGCCTTCTTCCTCGGCACCGTAGCGGTGGAATCGGCAGTGGAGCGCGACCCGGCCGCGTGCCCGTACCGGATCGGCGGACTGTGCCGGGCGCGGCATTCTCGGCCGATGGGCTGCCGGGTTTTTTTCTGCGAGTCGGCTGGGCTGGGCTGGCAGGAAGCCTTGACCGAATCCGCCCTGGTGGACTTGCGGGCTCTGCACGAGCTGTTCAACGTACCCTACGCTTACGTGGAATGGCTACAGGCTTTGCGGCATCAGCGGTTGCTCTCAACGGACAACGCATATTGCGATAAGAACGTGCAGTAGGCCGAAGCCGACCTTGGCGCGCGGCGGTCGCGGTGCACTCGGTGCTTGTAGTGCGGACCCGCGGTAGCCGCGCTACGCTTGCATCCTGTTGTCGATCGGGCCTTGGCGCGGATCGCCCTCCGTCGGCAGGCTCGCGATCCACGCGTGGGTCTCAGCGCGGTTCATGAGGCAAGACGAGCTGCCGCAATCGAAGAGTTGGTGCCGCCACATGCGGTCGACGATGTCGTCCAGTGGCTCGTCCCGCAGGTTTCCGAACGTGACCGGCATAAAGCAGCAGGGCTGCACGTCCCCGTAGGGTGAAATGAAGAAGTAGCCCCGCAGCGCGCTATAGCACTGGAACCTGTACTTGGGGTGATCGATGTTGGGCATCTCGTAGTAGGCAAACCCGGGCTCCAGCAGGCTGTAGAGCTTCCGCTCGCAATCGCCCGCCAAGGGCTGGGAGTCCACGAAGCCGCCACTGCAGATCGTCGACAGTATGCGGACGCCATTCAGGCGGTTCTCCCGCGCGACCCGCTTGACGTCGGCCACCTCACCGGACTCGATCTTCTCGGGTGTGCAGAACGTCGACAGCTCCGTCCGTACCCCCCGGTCCCGCATGAGACAAGCTCCGGCGATTGCCTTCGCGTACAGGCCGGGCAGGCGACGATTCGCGTCATGGTGCTCCGGTATGGCCGAGTCGATGCTCACCCGGACCCGCTCGACACCTGCCGCGGCGAGCCTGTCCGCCATTGCTTCGTCCAGGAGCGCGCCGTTCGTGTCGATGACGACCTTGAGCCCATGCTCCTTGGCCCGGTGGATGAGGGTTAGCAGGTCGCGACGCACGAGTGGTTCGCCGCCAAACAGGTAGAGCGTGCCCACCTTGGCTCGCGAACGGGCCAGTTGGTCGATCAGGTTGAGCATCTCGCCCGTGTCCATCTCGCCCCTGGCGTGGTCCCGGGCCCCCTTGACGCCGCAATGTTCGCATCTGCACGTGCAGCGGTAGGTCACGGCGAGCATCACCACGGTCTGACGGATGATCAGCGGCTTGATCGCGCGAAACACGCGGCCGCCCAAACTCGTCGAATAGAGAAACCGCTTGGCGAGCCGCTGCGGCAACTTATCCCGGAACAGGGCAACGGGAGCTCGATGGGTTTTCCCCCCGGACTTCAGCTCGCAAGTCATCCTGCGGGTCGGCGTGATTCCACTGAAGGCGTGCATGATTACGGCCCACGGCGCCGAAAAGACTCCACCGATGAACAGCAACCCCCGCCGAATGCGGGCGATCCTACTCTCCCCCAGCCGGCCCCCCAGGTTCGCCTCTCCATGCACCATATCTCGCCTCGCACGGATCCGATCGCACTCACACCATGTGTCTTTATCGGTTTGCGTAATCGCGAGCTTTGGCAATCCGAGGCACTGTCCGCTTATGTGGCATATGCCCCTGGCCAGTAAGCATTCAGCACCGAGAGAGGACTGATAATAGGAGCTTTGCCGGCCGCGTGCCCGTACCGGATCGGCGGACTGTGCCAGGCGCGGCATTCCCGGCCGATGGGCTGCCGGGTTTTCTTCTGCGAGTCGGCGGGGCTGGGCTGGCAGGAAGACTTGACCGAATCCGCCCTGGCGGACTTGCGGACTCTGCACGAGTCGGTCAACCTACCCTACGCTTACGTGGAATGGCTGCAGGTCTTGCGGCATCAACGCGTGGTACGATAAGAACGTGCAGTAGGCCAAAGGTGAAGAACTCGATGAACACAACTTCCGGCGACATCCGCGTGATCATCCTGGGCAGCGGAACTTCCCACGGCATCCCCATGATCGGATGCGATTGTGCGGTGTGCACCTCCGCCGATCCGCGCGATCGGCGGACCCGTCCGTCCATCGCGGTCGATTACGGCGACCGCACCATCCTGGTCGACACCACCCCGGAACTCCGCCTGCAGTGCGTGGCCCACGGCATCCGCCGCGTCCACGCCGTCCTCTTCACCCACCACCACGCCGACCACGTGGCCGGCTTGGACGACCTGAGGCGCTTCAACTGGCTCTTGCAGGCCCCGGTGCCCTGCTACGGGCGGCCCGACACGCTCGAGGTCATCCGCCGAATGTTTCTATACGCGTTCGAGGATGACCCGGACTACCCGTCGCACAAGCCCGAGCTCCACCTGGTGCCCATCGAGGACGACAGGCTGGAGCTATTCGGGCGGACCGTCATTCCTGTCCCGCTGATGCACGGCCCGCTGCCCATCCTCGGCTACCGCTTCGGCAAGATCGCCTATTGCACGGACTGCAACGTTATCCCCGAGCAATCGCTGGAGTTGCTGCGTGACCTCGACGTGCTGATTCTCGACGCGCTCCGCCGCCGGCCTCATCCCACCCATTTCAACCTGGAGCAGGCGGTCGAGGTCGCCCGGCGCATCGGTGCCCGCCGGACCCTATTCACGCACATCGCCCACGAACTCCAACACGAACCGGTCAACGCCCAGCTCCCGAAGAGCATGGAACTCGCCTACGACGGCCAGATCGTGACGAGCCCCATTGAGCACTGAGAACGTGGGGGGGCGCCCGCTCTCGCCTCGCGCCGAAGAGTATCGGACCTATCCCACCCGGTCAGAGCGTGGGTCCACGCCACGAAGACGCGAGGCAATTTGGCCTCGCCAGTGGTCGATAGCAAAGGTGACGGGCGCACGGACCCCAACGAAGGTTCGGGACCGGAGTAGGCCTGCGCCCGCTGTGAACGTAGACCTACCCCATGTTTGTCAGTTTCGATCGTAAGGGAACTTCAACGTTTGGCTG
>JAUWNF010000286.1 GCA_030612785.1 Phycisphaerales bacterium | reverse complement strand
GCAAGTGATGCAGCTCCATTCAAGGGGGTAGGTTTTGACTACACGCCCGTTTCAGGCTCCGAGCGTTCGCAGTGGCTCGCAATCGAAGATTGCAGCCTCAAAAAAGCCGAAGATTCTCGACTACTGGCTAACTTGGGGTAGGTGTGAGGCGCGGTCGGTTTCGATTCGCACGGCTGTCGTAACGCGGAAGAAGTGAGAATCGGCCAGATGTGTTCTCAACGTGCGTTGGGTACGAACCAGGCAACGTTGGCCTGGGGTTTAGGGTGGGGCGGGCGTCTTGCTACACCTCATCGAGCAGGTGGCCCATTCTCTCCTTCTTGGTCCGCAGATACCTGATGTTGTGCTCGTTAGGTGTGATCTCGATGGGGAGCTGCTCGACGACGGTGATGCCGTAGACCTCCAGGCGATTGACCTTCTTGGGGTTATTGGTCAGTACGCGGAGTCTGGACAGCCCCAGGTCGCGGCAGATTTGGGCACCCACGCCGTAGTCGCGGCGGTCCACCGGTAGCCCCAGACGGACGTTGGCATCGACGGTGTCGCAGCCGTTGTCCTGCAAGGCATAGGCCCGCAGCTTGTTGTGCAGCCCGATGCCCCGCCCCTCCTGGCGCAGGTAGATAACCGCTCCCTTGCCGGCCTCCTGCACCGTGCGCATGGCGGCGTGAAGCTGGTCGCCGCAATCGCACCGCGAGGAGCGGAAGACGTGGCCGGTCATGCACTCCGATTCCACGCGGAGCAGCACGGGCTCGGGGTGCTCGATGGCGTTGCCTTTCTCGTCGAACTCGCCCACGCCGCCGCAGCACAAGGCCAGGTGCGGTTCGGCGTCCACCGGCGAACGATACTCGATGAGCGTGAACTCGCCGTAAGGCGTGGGGAACTTGACCGTTTCGCCGCGCTGCACAAACCGCTCGCGCTTCATGCGATACTCGATGATGTCCGCTACGGTGTACAGGTTCAGATCGTGGCGGGCGGCGAACTCGGTCAGCTCCGGCACGCGTGCCATAGTGCCGTCGTCGTTCAGAATCTCGATCAACGCCGTTATGGGCTTGAGCCCCGCCAAGCGGGCCAAGTCCACCGAGCCTTCGGTCTGCCCCGCGCGCACCAGCACACCGCCCTCACGGGCCATCAGCGGAAAAACGTGCCCCGGGCGGACCAGATCCCTCGGCTGGCAGTCCTCGCGGCAGGCTGCCGCGATCGTCGCACAGCGATCCCGGGTCGACACACCAGTCGTGACACCGAAGCGGGCATGGGCATCGACCGCCACGGTAAACGCGGTTTCAAACTGCGTGGTATTCTCCGACGTCTGGAGATGCAGGTTGAGCTGCTCGCAACGCTGCCTGGTCATCGGCATGCACAATACGCCCCGCCCGTACTTGAGCATGAAGTTAATCGTCTCGGGGGTCACCTTTTCGGCGGCGATGACCAGATCGCCTTCGTTCTCGCGGTCTTCGTCATCCACAAGAATGATCATCCGGCCGGCGCGGAGGTCCTCAAAAGCCTGCTCAATCGGTGAGAATGGTGAATGACTCATACGCTCGACTCTCGTTTGCGTCTGACGTCCGGACCGCCACACGGGACAGTCCCATTCGCCGGCACCCACGGTGCTGGTGTCGTATTGTAGTATACGGGGCCTCAAGCCCCAAGTCTCCCCGTTCGAGGGCCCCCCAGGGCGCGGCACCTGGCCGCACCCGCTAAGAGTCACAGGTTTGAGGTCGCACGGACCACCAGCTACCGGGGTGCTTGGCCTCCGCTTGGGCGTGCCCCCGGCCGTTCAGCGGCCTGCAGCAGGGCGGTGAGGTCACCGAAGGTGATTGGACCGGACCGCGCATGATAGGTTCCGTCCGGGCGGTACACCACGTAGCTGGGCGGCTCGTTCAGCCCGAATTGCGCCGCAATCGTGCGGTTCTTTTTGACCACCCAGTCCAGGCGGCAGCAGACCGCGTCCGCGAGGAGCGCCGCCGCCTCGGTGGAATCGAATAACTTGGTGGCGCGGTTGGAGGTATCCACGAAAACCGAATGGTAAAAGATGAAGAGATTCCGCCCCTTGCCGTGGGCCGCGGCGTGGGCCCGCTCGTAGTTGTACTGCCAGTGGATCGCCGGCGCGATCCCCAACCGCTCGCGTCTGGGCGCGGTCCGGCCTGGAGTGCGGGAATTGACCGCAAAGCGAATGATCTGCTCCACCGTGGCCAGCCCGACCAGCTTGTGGTAGGTGCCGTCCGGGCGCACGATGATCATGGAGGGAACCTTGCTCACTCCGTATCGTGCCAAATGCGTTCGATTGGGAACGTAGTCCCAATCCAGCAGGCAGTGCACCATATTGCTGAACTGGCGGCGGACCCGGGACTGGGAAAGCCGATTCAAAATCTCCGTCGATTCCGCTGACAGCCACCATTTGTACACGATGAACAGCGGGCGGTTCTGGCGGTCGGCCAGATCAACGGCTTGTTCAAACGAACCATGCCAGTAGTAGTCTGGCACCGGTAGAACTTGGAGGGCAGTTCTGGGCGTTGCGCCCGGCCCGACGGCGCCGGCCAGGAAATCGCGGGCTTGTTCCGGGCTGAGCAACCCCTGCCGCGCATGGTAGCTGCCGTCCGGATGCACCAGCACCAGCGCGGGGGCCGAGTCCACGCCGTACTGCGCCATGTACCGCTGGTTCGGCGCGAAGTCCGTGACCAACATGCAAAGAATCTTGCCGGCGATCAGCGGCTTGACCAGCGGGGAGTTCAGTACGTCCTGCATCTGGCCCGACTTGGCATCCAGATGGTCTTTGTAGAACAGCAGCATGTCGCGTTCGGGGCGGCCGAGTTGGCGATCACGCAGGCGCTCCTGCTCAACCTCCGCGTACGAGTAATACCACTTGTTCGCACAACCCGGGGCGACCACCGCCACCAACGCCGAGAACACCAGACCCCGCGCGAGTCCCCGGACTGACGGCAAGCCACTCTTGCTCATCGAGCACACCGTTTCCACAAACTGAATCCCACGGCAATTGGCGCCGCGCCGCCAGTTAACCGCACCGGGAGCATCCCGCCGGTGGTTCCCAACACACTTCCTCCCCGGTGCCGAACAACGCGAGTCTAACGGCACCCCGAATCCCTCGCAACCAAGGTGGGGCTCGCGAAGATCTCCTTCGGACGCAGACCGTCAAGTGGTGCGGGAATACCTTGCAGGGGAAGAGAAGAGGGTCACGCCACCACACAGGACTCTGCCAGAAGCGCCTCTTTGGCATCGTCCAGGTTTTCCGCGTTGTTCAGCATGGTGCGCGGTTGTCCGGTGCACTCGACCACGCTCTGCCAGAAGTTGCCCTGGGGATCGATCCTCTTGGAACTGGACACGGCGGCCGCGATAGGGACGTGCGTGAATTGGTTGTTCCAGTAGCCGACAAACATCGCCGTCTTCCCGGCCATCGCGGCATGGGCCGCCTTCTGACCGAGGATGCCTGCAAACAATGAATCGCTGGCTTGCGCGGGCGCCGAGCGTATCAGATAACTCGGGTCGATGTACTTGAGACTGAAGGGGACGTCCATCAGTTTGAGGTACTCGCTGATCCGATCCCGCAGTAAGACCCCAACGTCCTTCAGCCGCGCGTTGCCGGAGGGGTCGGTGCGCGGCGCTTCCGCGGATTCTTCATCGAAGAGCTGCTGGGCGGCGCCTTCCGCAACCACGATCACGGCGTGTCGTCGGGCCTGCAAGCGGCGAAGCAGATGAGTGAGGAACCCGTTCGCCCCGCCCAGTTCAAAGTCAACTTCGGGGACCAGCACGAAATTGGCGTCGGGACTGGCCAGCACCGCATGGGCGGCGATGAAGCCGGCGTGGCGCCCCATCAGCTTCACCAGTCCGATCCCATTGTACGCCCCGGTGGCTTCCACGTGGGCGCCGCGAATCGCATCGGCAGCGATGGAGTAGGCCGTCTCGAAGCCGAACGTCCGTGTCGTGAACGGAATATCGTTGTCAATGGTCTTAGGCACCGCGACGACGCCGATCTTCAAGTTGCGCTTGTGGATCTCCTCACAAAGGTCCAGCGCCCCACGGAACGTTCCGTCGCCCCCGATGCAGAAGAGGATCTGAAGGTTCAGGCGCTCCAGGGCGTCAACCATCTCGTCCACCGCCTGGGGACCCCGCGAGGACGCAAGGATCGAGCCGCCGTACAAATGAATGTGGCTTACCGACTCCGGGTTGAGCATGGCGGTCTCGTGCCGGTACCGTGGTACCAGGCCTTCGAAGCCGTACTGGAAACCATGAATGATTCTGATGCCGTACCAGTGGTATAGCTGGAGCACGATCGATCGAATCACGTCATTGAGGCCCGGGCACAGTCCGCCACACGTCACGATGCCGCAGCGCGTCTTGGTAGGGTCGAAATAGATCATCTCCCGCGGGCCGGCGATCTCGAAACCGAGAGACCTGCCGTCGCCGTCCGACGGGTTCGCTTCAGCGGACATCGGTAGGGTGGTGTCGTACAAGATCCGCTCCCGGTCCGATACGTAGCGGCTTGCCCGGTAGGGGGAGGTCACCCTCGGAGAACCCAGAACCGGGACTGACAAATCAGGTTGAGCTTGCGAATCCGCGTTGGACAACATGGCTACTCACTTGCGTGGATGCTGGGTGGCTTTCCAGGGCAACTTGCGCCGGGAGCGGCGCAAAGGAACGCGATCCATTGAAACCATGCCCTCGTTCATCTTCATCTTCATCGGCAAGAAACGGTCTAGCGTGAAGCTGGTGCCGTTCTCGGCTGCACCGTTTCGTAGTCCGGGGGGCCGGCGCCCGGCTGAAACGCGGGCCTGACTGACCGAAAACAGCGCCGGCGCTCGGTCCAATAACGAGCCTTCCGGGCGTGCCTCGACTTCCCCGTGGAGGTCGGCTACCATGCCCGGACGAAGCCCGATTTTGTTGGCGGCCTCACTGCGATGCCTGTCGATGTCCAGACAGGCATAAACACCCGGGCGGGTCGTTCGCGGACCGGGCCGGGCGGATTGATCAGGAGTACCGAACGGATGAGTGAGAGACGTCTGGCTATCTTGGTGGGCGGCGGACCGGCACCGGGGATCAATGCGGTGATCGCGGCGGCGGCCATCGGCGCGATCAACGAGGGGTTCGATGTCTTCGGCATCTACGATGGTTTTGCCCATCTGGTGCAACCTTCCTTTGAACCGGCCAAGCACACCCGGCAACTACACATTCCCGACATCGCGCGGATTCATTTCACCGGGGGATCCATTCTGCGCACGGCGCGGACGAGCCTGCTGGACGATGCGCGGCTCAACACGTCGGCGGTGGTTGCTCCTGATGAGAAGAAGCTGACCACGACGATCAACAATCT
>JAUWNF010000144.1 GCA_030612785.1 Phycisphaerales bacterium | reverse complement strand
GTGGGCGGCGCAGCCTCGGTACTCGTCACCTACAAGGGGTGACGCCACACTGGGACCAGTACGCGTCACCCACAAGGGGTGACGCTACACTGGGACCAGGTACTCGTCACCCACAAGGGGTGACGCCACACTGGGACCAGTACTCGTCACCCACAAGGGGTGACGCTACACTGGGACCAGGTACTCGTCACCCACAAGGGGTGACGCTACGCTGGGACCAGTACTCGTCACCCACAAGGGGTGACGCTACGCTGGGACCACCATGAGCGGTTAAATCGATAGCCGCTCAGGCCCGCGGCTCTTTGCACCGGAGGATGTGTGTTGGTTGCAGCAACCGAGTTTCAACCTTACGCAGCCATTCTCTTTGTCATCGCCGTCGCGGTCGCGTTTGCCGGGTCCGTCCTGATTCTGACGCACCTGATCGGCGGTAAGCGCTTGTTCGGCCGGGATGCCCGGGGCCCGACCAAGCACGGGACTTACGAGTCCGGCGTGCCGCTCGTCACCGACGCCCGCCGCCAGTTCAACGTTCGGTTCTACATCGTGGCGATGGTGTTTCTGCTGTTCGACGTCGAGGTGGTCTTCCTCTGGCCTTGGGCGCCGGTATTCTACAAGAGCGCGACCAGCGCGACCGAGAGCGTCGCGATGGGGGGCGTGGTTATCGGCAAAGGGTTCCTGCTGGCGGAGATGGCCGTTTTTCTGGTTATCCTGCTCGTCGGTTACGTCTACGCGTGGCGCAAAGGGGTCTTCCAATGGGACTAGACAAGTCGGCCTACGCGCCACACGCCGTGAGCGGCGATGACATCCTGACCACGCGGCTGGATTACCTGGTGGGTCAGGTTCGCAAATACACGGTGAACTGGGCCCGGAGGTTCTCCCTCTGGCCCATGCCCTTCGCCACCGCGTGTTGCGGGATCGAGTTGATGGCCACCGGCGCCAGCCGCTACGACATCGCCCGCTTCGGCGCCGAAGCCATGCGCTTCACCCCCCGCCAGTGCGATCTGATGATTGTGGCCGGGCGGGTGGTGATCAAGATGCTGCCCGTGCTCCAGCGGATCTACAAGCAGATGTGCGAGCCGAAGTGGGTGATCAGCATGGGGGCCTGTGCCTGCACCGGTGGGGTGTTTGACACCTACGCGGTGATCCAGGGAATTGACCGGTTTCTGCCGGTGGACGTGTACCTGCCGGGTTGTCCGCCTCGCCCGGAGACGCTGCTGGAGGGCTTGATGGCGGTCCAGCGGATCGTGGATGAAGACGGCGTGGTGCCCAGTGCCCGGCGTGGCAACGGGCTGCGGATGAGGATCGAGCCGCCCGGGCAGCGACCGGCGCCGGTCAACGTCGAAACCGCCGGGAAGGAGAACGCTTGATTCATGATCTCGAGCGCGGGATTTGAAACCGTTTACGCCGCGTTGCGGGAGCGCTTCGGTGACCTCGACTTCGCCCCGGCACCGTTGCTGGAGCGTGCCTCGAGGCCGGTGCAGATGTGCATCTGCATCCCGCCGGACCGCCTATTGGAGGTGATGCGTTTTCTCCGCGACGACGAGCGCTGCCGCTTCGATCGGCTCTCGGATCTGAACGGTATCGATTACTTGAACTTCCCCGACGCCACCGACCGTTTCGCGGTGACCTACACGCTGCACTCGACGACCCTGGGGCACTGGCTGTGGTCCAAGTGTTTCGCCAACGACCCCGAGCCGACGGTTCCGTCGGTGGTCTCGATCTGGAGGGCGGCTGACTGGCAGGAACGCGAAGTGTGGGACCTGCTCGGCGTACGGTTCGAGGGGCACCCCGATCTGCGGCGGATTATGACCTGGGAAGGGGTCGAGGCCCATCCGTTGCGAAAGGACTATCCGCTCCGCGGGCGCGGGGAGCGGGAGAACTACGAAGTGGTGACGCGCGAGGGGGCGTAGCAGAAGCTGTCAGCTATCAGCTTTCAGCTATCAGCCAGATGGGACGGTCGACGGCCGGTCCCACAGCGATTTTGGATACGGAAGCCATGGCGACTTTGCCGTATACGCCGAAACCAGCTACTTACGAACCCCAAGAGCCGGGCAGCGATGTATGGTGCCTGAACCTCGGCCCTCAGCACCCGGCCACGCACACGACTTTGCGCCACGTGCTCGAGTTGGACGGGGAGCGGGTGGTGTCCTGTACGGTGCACGTCGGATACCTGCACAGCGGTTTCGAGAAGCTGGGCGAGCACCTGAACTACAACCAGTACGTGGTGGTCACCGACCGGATGAACTACGTTTCGCCGGCGGCGAACAACATCGGGTGGCACCACGCCTGCGAAGCCTTGTTCGGAATCGAGTTGACTCCGCGGTGCAAGGCCATCCGCACCATCGTGGCGGAAATGGCCCGAATTCAGGACCATCTGGTGTGCGTGGGGTGCTCCGGGCTGGACCTCGGTGGGTACACCGCGTTCATGTACCCCTTCAACGCCCGGGAGACCATCTACGACCTCATCGAGGAGCTCTGCGGGCACCGCTTCACCACCAGCCTCACCCACATTGGCGGGCTGAAGGGTGACGTCACCGCCGGGTGGACGGAGAAGGTGAAGACCTGGTGTCGCAAGGAACTCGAACCGGCGATCGTCGACATGGAGAAGCTGCTGACCCGCAATCGCATCTTTATCGAGCGGACCAAGGGCATCGGCTACATCGGCTGTGACGACGCGATCAACTGGGGGTTGACCGGTCCATTGGCCCGGGCCAGCGGCGTCCGGATGGATCTGCGCAAAGACGCCCCGTATCTGTGCTACGCTGACAACTGGGATGGTAAGGGAAGTTCGGCGGTCGATTTCAAAGTGCCGGTTCATGACGGCGGCGACTGCCTGGCACGATACCTGGTGCGTCTGGAGGAAATCCGCCAGTCGCGGGCGATCATCGAGCTGTTGGCCGACAACATCCCCGAAGGTCCGGTGAACGTGCTGCCCGACGAGAAGATAACCCTCCCTGCCAAGGGCGCGGTGTACTCCAGCATCGAGGGGCTGATTCACCACTTCGAGAAGATCATGCCCACCCGCGGCTTCGAGCCGCCGGTCGGGGAGGTGTACGAAGCCACCGAGACCGCCAACGGGGAGTTGGGCTTCTATATCGTGAGCGACGGTGGGAACACGCCCTACCGGGTGCGGACGCGCCCACCGAGCTTGATTAATTACCAGTGTTTCCCGCACTTGGTGGTAGGGCACTGCATCAGCGACGTGATCGCCGTGCTCAGCGGACTGAATATCATCGCGGGAGAGTTGGATCGTTAGAAATGGAGAATTGAAAATGGAAAATGGAGAATTGAAAAAGAAGAAGGTGTCAAAACACGGGTCGAAGTCGACGGATTGAGGAGAACCGTGCGATGAGACCTGAAGAAGTGGTCAAGGCTCTGGAACCCGAGCGATTTCGTCCGTTCAGGTTGAAGATATCGAACGGCGACGTCTACGAGGTTCGGCATCCCGAGCAGGTCATCGTGTCACGTTCGGCGATCACGATTGGAACTCACCGGCGCAATGGCCTACGCCTTTTCGAAAAGGTTGACACTATCTCCCTGCTGCACGTGGTTAGCATCGTACCTATTGAGGAGACAGAAGTCACCTGACGCGTTTTCATCAGATGTCATGGGGCGTGCTTCGCAGTCTGGTGAAGGGGAACGGAAACGAGTGGTAGAAGAGTCGGATCGATACGAATGGAGAATTGAAAATGGAAAATGGAAAATGGAAAATGAGGAAGAACTCGATCGCGCGTAGGTCTTTTTCAATTTTCAATTTTCAATTTTCAATTTGAGAAATGTCCTGGCAAGCAATCGATCGCAACGAAGCCGTGATTGACCCGCAGGCACCTCCGGTGCTGAGCGAGGCGGTCCGCAAAAGAATAGAGTCTTTCTTGCCGCGCTACGAAACCAAGCAGGCGGCGCTCGTGCCCGCCCTGCACATCGTGCAGGACGAGTTGGGCCACCTGAGCTATCAGGCGATGAAGGAGATCGGCGAGGTCCTGGATATTCACCCGTCGGTGGTGATGGACACCGCCTCGTTCTACACGCATTTTTGGACGCATCCCAAGGGACGGAAGGTGATTACCGTCTGCCGCGGCATCAGTTGCGAGCTGCTGGGCGGGGCCAAGCTGCTGGACGTGCTCAAAGAGAAGCTGGGCATCGACGAGCACGAGACCACCCCCGACGGCGAGTACAGTCTGATGACCGAGGAGTGCCTGGCATTGTGCGATCACGCACCCTGCATGCTCATCAACGAAAAGGTGCACAAGTGCGTTCGCCCGGAGGACGTGGATCGGATACTTGCCGATCCCAACAACGCGACGCTGGACATTCCGCGGAGCGATCTCTTTGACGGTCCGCACGAGGACGGTCCGCACGAGTAAGTTACTGGTATGACCACCATTGAGCGAGGCGACGGAGGATATTCGGGCGCGGATTCGGGGGCGCATCGCACGTGCGCCGCGGTGGCTGCGCGCGGCCGTCGGGCTGGTGGTCGTCTATGCGGCGTTCTACTTCCTGATCGACGCCCGGTCGTTTCGTTATCCCTACCGCTTGACGCCGATGGACAACCCCAATGTGGCCGAAGCGGCGGCCATCCTGGACGGACGGCTGGAGTTGGAACTTCGCCGGCAGGATACGGCCCTCGTCGAGGGGAAGGCGTACAACGTCTACCCGCCGATGTTCACGCTGATCTCGCTGGCGGTGTTGCCCTGGTCGCCCGAGGGGGTGCCCATCGCGGTGCCGGTCCTGCTGGCCCTGGCGTTACCAGGCCTGGCGTACGCGCTGTTCCGTCGGCGGACGCAAAAGATCTGGGTGGCGGTGGCGTTTGCGTTGTGCTACCTGTTCGGCACCTCGATGCTGCCGGTGCTGAACCGGGCCGTGGGGCGGGGCGACGTGTACCACGTGAATCACCTGCTGTCCCAATTGGGGTTGCTCATCTTCCTGCTGGACTACTTCGGTCATCGGAGGATCTGGCTAGGGGGACTGGGGTTGTTGATCGCCGTCTGGTCGCGTCAGTTGACCGCGGCGTATCTGATTCCGCTGGTCTTCGCGGCGGTGGCGGGTCGAACCTCCGCGGCGTGGTGGCGTCGCGCGGGGCTGGCGGCCTGCTTTGCGGTGGTCATCGCGGCCTTGCCCATGACGTTCAATGTTTTGAAGTTCGGCCACCCGCTGGAGACGGGCTATCGCTACGTCTACGCGGGCTGGGGCGCCGAGCATCGCGACCCGGCCGAGGATGGGCTGTTCGCGGTCAGCTACGTGCCGCGCAACCTCTACTACATGAACCTGGGTTTTCCATCGGCCGAACTGGTCGGTGGTTTCGTTCGGCCCAAGCCGAATCTCTGGGGGACGGGAATCTGGTGGACCACGCCGCTGCTGCTGTATCTGTGGGCGGACCTTCGCCGGTTATGGGCCGAGCGCGGTTCGCGCATGCTCTTGTTGGCGGCGGCGGCTGTGGTCGCGGGGTTGCTGCTGTACCACGGGACCGGCTACCGGCAGCCGGGGTACAACCGGTTTTCGCTGGACTACCTGGTCGTGATGCTGGCGATCATCGCCCCGTACGGCGACGGGTTGCGCCGCCGGGTGTTTACGCCGGTACTGGCCGCCTGGAGCGTGTGGTACTTCCGCTGGGCGATCTGACGGCGACGCGACGGACTTTCGGTTTGACCGGCGGTCGAGTATGGTAAGCAAGTAGCGCGGTTTCCAGTAGCGGCCTGCGTCCCGCAGGCCGTCGGCCGGCGGGGACGCCGGCCGCTACAGACGCAGTGAAACTCTTGAACTTGAGACGGAGCTAGCGCGGTCGAGAAGTAGCGGAACCAACGCATGGCGGACTACGAACCGATCCTGCTGGCCAACGTCGGCGTGGAGAATTCCAGGTCGCTGGGGGTCTATCGCGCGCGCGGGGGCTACCAGGCGCTGGCCAAGGCGTTGAAGATGGCCCCCGAGCAAATCGTGGACGAGGTCAAGGACGCCAACCTGCGTGGGCGCGGCGGTGCCGGGTTCCCCGCCGGCGTGAAGTGGACCTTCCTGCCCAAGGACCGCACGCGCACGTACCTGTGCGTCAACGGCGACGAGTCGGAGCCGCCGACCTTCACCAACCGCGTGCTTATCGAGCACGACCCGCACCAGTTGATCGAGGGGACCATCATCTCGGCCTACGCCACGGCGGCGCAGGCCGCCTATATTTACCTGCGCGTGGAGTTTCACGAGCAGTTCCACATGCTCCAGCGGGCCATCGACGAAGCCTACGCCGCGGGTCTGCTGGGCAAGAGTATTCTCGGTAGTGGATACGACCTGGAGTGTTACATCCATCGCGGCGCGGGCGCCTACGTGTGCGGCGAAGAGACCGGACTGATCGAATCCATCGAGGGCAAGCGGGGATGGCCTCGGATCAAGCCGCCGTTCCCCGCGGTGGAGGGCTTATTCCGCCGCCCCACCGTGGTGAACAACGTCGAGACGCTGTGCAACGTGGTTCACATCCTTAACCGCGGGGCGGACTGGTTCAAGAGCATCGGCCCGGAGGGCAGCTATGGGCCGAAGTTGTTCGCGGTCAGCGGCCCGGTGAAGCGGCCGGGTTGCTACGAAGGGCCTATGACCATCACGCTGCGCGACCTGATCTTCGGTGACGAGTACGCCCAGGGCATGCGCAACGGTAGGCAGGTCAAGGCGGTCCTCCCCGGCGGAGTCTCCATGGGCGTAGTGACCGGCGACGAACTGGACATGGTGATGGACTTCAGCGACCCGGTGAATTACGGGCTGCTGGGGCTGGGCACTGCCGCGGCGGTAGTAATCGACGACGCGACGGACATCCGCACGGTGCTGCGAAGTGTGGCGCGCTTTTTCGCCATGGAATCCTGCGGCCAGTGTACCCAGTGCCGCGAGGGAACCATGTGGATGTACAAAATCGCCAAGCGCATCGAGGAGGGTGCCGGGCGCTTGGAGGACCTGGATATTCTTGAAGAGACCACCGGTAACCTGGGCATGATGCCGGGTTTAAGCATTTGCGGTTTGTCTGACGGCGCGGCGTTCCCGATCAGGACCATCGTGCAGAAGTTCCGCGCCGAGTTCGAGGAGCACATTCGCAACCAGAAGTCCGGCAGCGTGGACTTGGCGCTGTCGGCGGTGAACTAGCTAGCCCGGATTATTCATGAACGCAGAGACGCAGAGAGCGCAGAGCAGCCTTCGGCCGCAACTAAAGGGGATTTGGAGATTGACGATTACCGGGTACCCCTCCATTACGCGTTCGTGTTTAACGAAGTGTGGCAGGAGCAAGGACCGTCGCCAACAGCCCGCGGAGCGGGCGAAGGAATATAGCCCAGGGCGTCAGCCCTGGGTCACCGGACCGCCTATCGCCAAGCCCCGGAGGGGCGACGGAAGGTGTTTTCGCGCAAGGTTTTTCCATCGCCCCCGCTGGGGGCTTGCTTTACTCCGTGGGCTTGCCCAGGGCTCGCTGCGCTTCGCCCTGGGCTTTATTCCGCCGCCTCCTCCGGAGGCTAGCCCACGTCAATACACGGTTACCGAAGGGATCCCGAAAACCTTGTCAAGAAAACAAGAAAAAACACCCTTGCAATGCAAAGAGGTGATGGGTGGGAAGACAATGGATTGCTGCGTTGGGCGAATGGTGCACACGCGGTCAAGACGTAGTGTGGTGCAATCTGGATGTAACCTCCTTCGAGGCAATGCTCCGCGTGCGCCGTGGTGAATAGTATGGGCTGACGGGAAACGTTTGGTAGGCTATGGCTAAGATCACC
>JAUWNF010000313.1 GCA_030612785.1 Phycisphaerales bacterium | reverse complement strand
GGCCACGACTTCCGCGAACGCGTGAAACACATGGGAATCGATGAAGTTGTCATCGCGTACCGATCCCCCTGGCAATCGCCGTACGTGGAACGACTGATCGGCTCAATCCGGCGCGAGTGCTTGAATCACGTGATCGTGTTCAACGAAGCCCACCTGCGCCGAATTCTGACGAGCTACTTCGTGTACTATCACGAGGCTCGAACGCACTTGTCACTCGACCGCAACTCGCCCGTCCCGCGAGAGATCGAGCCGCCGAGTTGCGGCCGCGTCGTCGCCATTCCCCAGGTCGGCGGTCTGCATCACCGATACACGCGGGCCGCCTGAAACAGCCAACCATCCCGACATCCGATGAGCATCTGACAAGCGCGGCTCACAGGTTCGCTGCGCGCAGATGCGGAAATACTCTGCATCGGCATCCGCTTGCTCACATCCAAACGTGACTCATTCGGCCTACCGGGCAGATGCAGACAATCGTCCGCGGTCAAACCACCGCCGATGGAATATTCGGTATGGACAGCTATCGAAGCACCAATGATGCCCGCGCTGATGGCATGCCGGAGGGTGCTGCGACCCGGTGGCCTGTTGTTCGTCGCGGTCAAGGCACGTGAGCAGGCAGCGCCTTGAGGATAGACGCGCGTTCGTGGCTTTGGACAATGCGCCCGCCAACTCTCAATCCGACATGTCCATTCCGCCTGGATGGCGTTTTCAGTAACCACACCCGTTTCCGTCCCCGCGTTTTGGCCTCTTCTGCGATGGCGAGCGATCGGACCGGGGCTTCGTTCGCCTCGTCGGGTCGCTCGTTGTTAGCTGTTCCCTCATAGACAGGGCGATCCGCTTGCGCGGGAGATCGACCTCCAGGACTGTTACCATGACTTTCTGCTGGACCTTGACAACTTCGGCTGGGTCCTTGACGAAGCGGTCAGCCAGTTGGCTGATGTGGACCAGGCCATCCTGGTGGACACCCACGTCCACGAATGCGCCGAAGGCAGTTACGTTGGTGACGATCCCTGGCAGTCTCATACCTGTGGAAAGATCTTCCATCTCCTCAATGCCTTCCGCGAAACTGAAAGCTTCGAACTTCTCTCGCGGGTCGCGTCCGGGCTTGGCCAACTCGGCGAGAATATCCTGAAGCGTGGGCAGACCGACCTTGTCGGTAACGTAGCGGTGGGGTTTGATTCGGCCTCGCACGGACTCATCGCCCAGGAGATCGGTGACGGCGCAGCCCAGGTCACGGGCCATCACATCGACGATGTGGTAGCTTTCCGGATGGACGGCGCTGGCGTCCAGCGGGTTTTTCCCATTGCGTATTCTGAGGAATCCCGCAGCCTGTTCGAAGGCCTTCTCACCAAGGCGGGGGACTTTCTTGAGTTGGGTTCGCCTGGCGAAGGGGCCGTTTTCGTCACGATAGGCGACTATGTTGCTGGCCAACTGCGGGCCGAGGCCGGAGACGTAGGCGAGCACTTGTTTGCTGGCCGTGTTGACATCGACGCCCACGCCGTTGACGCAACTCATGACCGTGTCGTCCAGGCCGCGGCGCAGGGCCGCTTGGTCCACGTCGTGCTGGTATTGGCCTACTCCGATCGATTTCGGATCGATCTTGACCAGTTCGGCCAGCGGATCCATTAACCTGCGACCGATGGAGACAGCTCCGCGGACGGTCACGTCGTGGTCGGGGAATTCCTCACGGGCCGCTTCCGAGGCAGAGTAGACCGAAGCGCCTGACTCGTTGACCATCACGGTGACGATGGACGAGGGCAGACCCAGGCTGCGGACGAACGTTTCGGTCTCGCGGCCTGCCGTACCGTTGCCGATCGCGACGGCTTCGATCTTGAAGCGGTCGGCCAGGGTTTTGATGGTCTCTCCCGCTTCGACGGCCCCACGGCCACCGGTGTGAGGATAGACAGTATCGTTGTGGAGCAGCTTGCCCTGGCCATCGAGGCAGACGAGTTTGCAGCCTGTGCGAAAGCCCGGATCGAGAGCCAAGACGCTCTTCTGGCCAAGTGGAGGGGCCAGCAGCAGTTCGCGAAGGTTCTCGATGAAGACGCGGATGGCCTTCTCGTCAGCCTGGCGCTTCACCTCCCTGCGAATCTCGTTTTCGATGGAAGGGGAGAGCAAGCGCTTGTAGCTATCGCGGACAGCCTCGGCAACCTGTTGGGAGGCCGCAGTGGTGCCCACGACGAAGCGATGCAGGAGCAAGTTCACCGCGTCCTTCTCTTGTGGAGCGACGCGGAGGCTCAGAAAACCCTCCTTCTCGCCGCGCATCATGGCCAGGACTCGGTGCGACGGTGCGGCAGAGATGGGTTCCTGACACTCGAAGTAGTCTCTGTATTTCGCTCCCTCTTCTTCCTTGTCCTTGCGTACCTTTGAGTTGATGGCGCCCTTGTTGGTGAAGAGTTGGCGCGTAGCTTCGCGGGCCTGGGCGTTCTCGGAGACGTTCTCGGCGATGATGTCGCGTGCACCGGCGAGCGCGTCGGCGGCGGTGGCTACGCCTTTCTCCTCATTGACGAATGCCGCAGCCTCGGCCTCGGGGTCAGTAGGATTGTCCTGATCCTGGGCGAGGAGAATGTCGGCAAGAGGCTCGAGGCCCTTCTCGCGAGCGATGGTAGCCCGGGTTCGGCGTTTGACGCGGTAGGGCAGGTAGATGTCGGCCAACGTAGTCATGGTCTCGGCGGCGTTTACCTTTGCCTCAAGCTCGTCGGTGAGCAGTTCGCGTTCGGCGAGGGATTTGAGGATAGCCGCCCTTCTCTTGTCGAGTTCGGCAAGCTGCTCGATTCGATCGCGGATGGCTGCAATGGCCACTTCGTCAAGCATGTTGGTGGCTTCCTTGCGGTATCGAGCAATGAACGGAACCGTAGCCCCCTCTTCGAGAAGTGCCACAGTTGCTCCGACCTGTTTGGTGGTGAGCGTTAGTTCCCGGGCGATGGTGCTAACGTGCGTCTCGTTCATTAATCCCTCGAAACTGCATCTGCGAATAAGAGGCTATGCCGGGTTTGTGAGTGGCGTCGGCTGTGCGACTGGGCCTGATGACACCCTCGGTAAATACGGCCTCAGGTCGCCTTGGGGTCCAGTTCTTCCCAGCGGGCGTAGAGAGCCTCGACGTGTTTCTAGCCGCTTCGAGTTCTTCCCAGCGTTGTCGCGTCTCGACGTAGTCCGAGGCCACGTCCAGATCGTCCAGCCGCCCGCGTTCATTGTCGGTGAACCGAATCCGCTTACACTTGAGCTTGCTCTTGAGGATCCGGTTCTCCTCCTCAACGTAGGAGATCACGTCCTGCTGCTGTCGGTTGATCCAGCAAGCCAGAGCCACGAGAAGAAGCTGCCACGGGTGGAGAACGTTCATAAACGTGATTCTACCACACTCGAAGGGCGAGCTGTAACGTCCATCATGACACCCCCAGGCGGCCGTTCGACACAGCCAGGCCCTCTGCGCCGTTGCGCTAGTCTGATTCCCGTCGAGGATCAGAATGGTGCATGTCATATTAAACGCCGCAGGCCGACTTGCGGGATGCCACCGTTCTTAGCCGAAGTACGCCTGCTCGATCGCCGCGCACGCTTCAGCCACCATCCGCGGGTTTCTCTTGAGGTAATAGTCGCTCACTCCGGCTACCCGGTGCCCGGCGAGCATTTTCGCCTGGTCAACGCTCGCTCCACCATCGACGGCAGCCGTGTAGGCGCCATCTCTGATGAATTCAAAGGCCACGCTGTCCGGCAGCCCCGCCTCGGCGCGGCGGCGCCGGAAGTTGCGCCCGATGTGGTTCGCGTTGTACGGCAAGCCCGTTGCGGACACGAAGAGGTGGGGCGACTCATGCGGTTCAGACTGCTGGTACTCGCGGATCGCCTCCACCGTGCGAGCCCAGAGCACGGCTATCCGCGGAATGCCGGTCTTGCCGCGATCCATTACCAGCATCTTCGCGTTGGGGTTCAGGTGCGACCTCTCCACGGCGGCCACCTCGGAGGGGTAGAAGGCGCAATTCAGGGCGAGCAGGAACACGCTCCGCCACTTGGGGGTCGAGACTTCCAGCAGTCTGTGGAGGTCCTCACGGCTGATCGGCTGCGGATTGGCCCCGTGCTTCCTGGCCAGCTCGAAGCGGCGGCACAGATCGAGCACGCGCCGGATCTGCCCCTGATCCCCGCCCTTGCTCAAAGCGTGGCTGAGGATCGTCCTGACCGCCTGAAACCGGTGGGAGAGATACGTGGGCGAACGCTGATGCTTTTCGTACTCGGCCCATACGTGGTCATGGTAGCGGTCGACGTCGCGGTCCTCGGTTTCGCGCAGGGTCTTGTTCCCGATGATCTTGGTGAACTCCCCCCAGAAAGCCGATTGCTTGCGCCTCCAATGCGCGGAAAGCCTACGCTTCTTGTTGAAGTACCGCTCTCCGACCTGTCGGAACGTCAGGGACGGCTCTGGTGGCCTGATGTCGTCAATCCATGCGATCTGAGGGACTCCGACGCGTTCGGCGAAGCGGCTCTTGTCGGCGAGGATCTCGGCACGCGCCCACTCAAACAGCGCCGCCTCGTCCATCATCGTGTAGGTGAGGAGGCGCTGGTATCTCTCCATATACGAGGGATCATCGAGCCGGTCAGGATCGGGCGGTTCCGGCGCGGGGATGTCGCCCAGGCGCACGTTTACACCGGGACCGGGCGACTCGACGGCGACCGGGATCAAGGTCTTGCCCTTCTGCTTCGCTTGCCAGACCTTGAACCGGACGATTGCCTGGTCGAGTTCGGCCCCGAAGTACTTCTTGGGCCGTTGGTGGGTCGAGTAGTACTGGCCATTGGCCTTGTCGAGCGACAGGCCGACTACGGGATGGTTGTTACGATCGACGACGTAGTTCGCTCGCCGTCCGCGCTTACGATCTGCCATTGCTGTTCTTCCACGATCCGGTGGAAGAGCAGCATGCCTTTTGTCTAGGCTTTTGTCTAGTATCCTGCTGGCAAAAACCGCAACAAACTGGAGGCGGGGGGAATCGAA
>JAUWNF010000220.1 GCA_030612785.1 Phycisphaerales bacterium | reverse complement strand
TTCGTACATCTTCAGCGCCCGCCGGGCGTCGGCCAGGGCGATGTCCTGCGGGGTGCAGACGATGACCGAGCCCGTCAAGGGGATCGATTGCGAGAGTGTCAGTGGTACGTCGCCGGTGCCCGGCGGGAGATCGACGATCAGATAGTCCAGTTCCCCCCAAGCGACTTGCCCGAGGAACTGGGTAACGACCCCGTGAACCATAGGCCCCCTCCAGACCACCGGCTGGTCGGGGTCCCCGAGGAACCCGATGCTGATAAGCTTGATGCCCGCGGCGGTGATGGGCACGAGCCTCTCCTCCGCGACCGCGGGCTTTTGCCCGGCGGCGTCCATCATGGTTGGTATGGACGGTCCGTAGACGTCCGCGTCGAGTAGGCCCACTTTGGCACCCTGACGCCGCAACCCGACGGCCAACAAGACTGCGATCGTACTCTTGCCGACGCCACCCTTTCCGGCTCCGATTGCGATGATGTTTTTGACGCCGGGTAGCTCGATCCCGGGTTTGGGTGTCGTCGGTTTCTGACCTGTGGCAGGACGTTCCACGTTCATGACTCCATATAGTACCGCTCTGGTGCGATTTGTACACCCGGGCAAGAGAGATGCGGTTCCCGCGGTCAGATGGTAAGGGCCAACCCGCTGGTGGCGTCAGTTGCGCGAACGGCGCATAATCTAACACCGATTGCACACCTGCGGAAGGTGGTCCCTGGTTTGCGATCGACTGGAAGTACGTGTTCAACGTGATGCTGAGGGTGGCATGGAAGGTTCCGCGCGAAAGTCAATCCGGGTCTGGAACCATGCCGGTTTGGGGGCGGTGGTACTGGCGGTGCTGCTTGCGAGTGTGGGGCTGGTGCTGGCCATTCGCCAGACCCAGGCGATACCGCTAAAGCGGATAGCCGAACTGCGGCCTGAGGCCGGTGAGCTGGCCGCCCAGATCAACGCTGAAGTCGTGCGGCAGGTGCGGGAGACCTTGCGGAACGCGGGCGTGCGGTACGCCACGACGGTGCCTGCTGACCTTCCAGCGCCGCCAGGTTGTCCGGCGTGGATGCCGGTGGTGTTCGTGTACGACGGGCGTTTGCCGCCGAAGACGATTCGTCTGGGCGAGGTCGCGGAGGTCGCTCCCGAAGTCAAGCGGCGTATTGAACTACTCGCGCCGCGCCTGAATCTGCACTTGGAGGCGCGGGCGCCCTCTGGCGGCGATAGCAACGTGCAGTTCCTCCACGAGGTCGTCGGCGGGCAGCCGGTGGTGGTTGCACACTTGGCCTCACGACACGCCGACGCTCCTATGATGATCGCGGCGATTCTGGACGTCGAGCGGCTCAAGCGGGAGGTGGTCCGTCCATTGCTGAAGCCGTATGCCAACCTGGAGCTAATGCCCGCAGTCGTGAAGGCACAGTCGTGGGCCGAGCCGTTGGCGCCGGCGCTGCCGTTTCTGACGATTCGGCCTTCGGACACCTTCGTGTCCGCTCAGCACACCTCCGCGTTTCACCGGACGCTGGTTTACGTGGGGATCATGCTGTTGGTTCTGGTGGCCTTATTGATGGTGATGCGGGCCACGGTGAGGGTGGCCCATCGCGAACTGGAACTGAGCCGGTTGAAGAGCGAGTTCGTGGCGGATGTTTCGCACGAATTGAAGACGCCGCTGGCGTTGATCCAGATGTTTGGCGAGACCCTGCTCGAAGGGCGCGTGCGCTCGGAGGAAAAGAAGCAGGAGTATTATGAGATCATCACCCGCGAGACCAAGCGCTTGACCCACCTGATCAACAACATCCTGGACTTCTCACGCATCGATTCAGGCAAGAAGATCTACAAGATGCAAAAGGTGCGCGTGGAGCGAATCGCCCGCGACGTGTGCGAGGTCTATCGGCACGAACTGGACCACAAAGGCTTCACGCATGAGTTGACCGTGGCGGAGGGATTGCCGGAAGTGGACGCCGACCCGGACGCCATCTCGCAGGCGCTGCTCAATCTGATCAGCAACTCGATCAAATACAGTGACGAGGATCGCTGGCTGGCGGTGGAGCTTGCTCACGAGACCCGCCGCGGGTGCCGGGGCGTGTTGATCTCCGTGCGCGATAACGGGATCGGGATCCGACCGGAAGATCGTGCTCACCTATTTGACGGATTCTTCCGGGCGCCGGATGATAGGGTGCGGAAGCGGCGTGGAGCGGGCCTGGGACTGTCGGTGGTCCGGGATATTGTCGAGGCCCACGGGGGTTTCGTCGAAGTCGAGGCCAGGCTGGTCAAGGGCACGACGTTTCACATCTTTTTGCCACAGTGCCGGGAGCAAAGCGAGGAACAGAGCAATGGCTAAAATCCTGATCGCCGAAGACGAGCCGCAGATGGCTATGGGCATAAAGGACAACCTTCAGTTCGAGGGGCACGAAGCGGTGGTCGCCGTTGACGGAGAAGAAGCGGTTGCCCTGGCCGATAGCGAGCGGCCGGACCTCATCCTGCTCGACATCATGATGCCCAAACTCGACGGGCTGGAAGTGTGCCGGCGTATCCGGCGGACGGGCTCGTCGGTCCCGATCATCATGCTGACCGCGAAGAGTCAGGAGGTTGACGTGGTTCGCGGGCTCGAAGCCGGCGCGGATGACTATGTGACCAAGCCGTTCGGCGTCCGCGAGTTGCTGGCGCGGATTACGGTGGCCCTGCGCCACGCCGGGGCCAGCCCCACGGTGTCCAAGGTCCTCAAGATCGGAAATGCCGAAGTGGATCTGGCCAAGGGGAAGGTAAACCGCGGCGGGGAGCAACTCAGCCTGGGGTACTTCGAGATCGAGATCCTCAAGATGCTCGTCGAACACGCGGAGCAGCCGGTGGAGCGGAACACACTACTGGACGTGATTTGGGGACTGGAGGCCAGTCCCACGAATCGGACGGTAGATAATCACATCGTGAGCCTACGCCGGAAGATCGAGGAGGATTCCAAGGACCCACGCCACATCCTCACGGTGCACAGCATCGGCTACAAGTTCGTGCCGTAGCCTGTGTGGCACGGGGCAGCTTCGCTGCCGTACGTGTTTAGCGCACAACTGGGGTGGCATGGGTAACGCTCGTCCCGCGGTAGATCTTGACATATGTAAAGATGGTAGGGCGGGACGAGTGTTACCCGTGGAGCAACCGGGTAGGCGAAGCCCACGGGTAAGCTCCGCCGCTGGTCGCGGCTCCGCTTACCCGTGCCACCCACGCTAAACACGTACTCGCTGCCCCGTGCCACCCGCCCGGGGACTCCACCCACCCTACTCTCGTCCATTCACCCTACAGTTGCATTCCGTAGCACATTGGCGAACTCCTTCTGCCGATAATACCGGCATGAGCATCGCCGCTGGGGCAATCGAGGCGCCGTCGCAGGGCGGCCAGCCGGTGCGGCTAGCATCCGTGCCGGTGTCGGTGCGGACACTAACGGACCGCGAGGACTTCGCCGCCTGGGATGCCTATGTCAGCGCGGCGCCGGACGGATCGTGGTTCCACACCACCGCCTGGATGGTGGCGGTGCAACGAGCCTTCGGGCACCAGCCGATCTATCTGCACGCCCGGCGAGGCGACCGCACCGTCGGGGTTCTGCCGCTGTTCCTGGTTCGTAGCCTGGTCGGCGGCCGGATGCTGGTGAGCGTTCCGTATGGGGTCTACGGCGGTGTCATTGCAGACGACGGTGCGGCGCGTACGGCCCTGCGCGACGCGCTCATGCAGCAGGTCAGCCGCTTGAACAGCGCTACCGTCGATCTACGCACGATGCATGTGGGGTTCGAGGGGCTGGACCTGAACGACCGCTACGTCACCTTCCGCCGCGAGTTGCCCGATCGGCCCGAGAACGTGCTCAACTGGCTGCCGCGCAAGGCCCGAGCCGCCGCCCGCAAAGGGCGCGACAAACACCGCCTTACGATCGAGTTCGGCCACCATCTGTTGCCGCTGGTGTGGCGGTTGTACGGCGAGAACATGCGGCGGCTGGCGTCGATCAATTACCCGTATCGGTTCTTCGAGTTGCTGATCGAGCAGGCCCCGGAACGAACCCTGACCTCGGTGGTGTACTACGAGGGCCGCCCGGCGGCGGGGCTCTTGACTCTCTTGCTCGGCGACACGGTGATGCCCTACTTCGTCGGCTCCGACGACCGGTATCGTTTCGCGAGCGTGAGCAACTTTCTGTACATGGCGTTGATGGAGCAAGCCGTCGCGAGAGGCTACCGCGTGTTCGACTTCGGGCGCTCACGGCGCGACAACGAAGGCTGCTGCAACTTCAAGCGGTTTCACGGTTTTGAGGCGACCCCATTGGGTTATCAACGTTGGGTAGCGCCCGGGGCACAGCCGGTGGACCTTTCGCCGACCGGCGCGAAATTCGGTCTGGCCCGACGAGCGTGGCCTTACTTGCCCTTGGCGGTTACTCGACCCCTGGGTGCCTGGTTGGCGAAACATATTCCGGGGTAGAAAATGGGAAAGGGAGAATTGAAAATTGAAAATGGAGAAAGCAGAACGCGGAGTATTCCGATGCACCACGGCGAGTCCTTCGGTTTTGTGGGTACAGCACACGCCCCCTGCCGGTATCTGAGAGAGTGACAAAAATGCTCGCTGGCGCGTCCCTCATTTTCCATTTTCCATTTTCCATTCTCCACTTCTGTTTCCATCGCCGGGGTCCGGTCGGGATTGTCTGGGAAACGTTTGCGTGAACGTCTTATACATTGCCCATCGCATCCCTTATCCGCCGAACAAAGGGGACAAGCTGCGCTCGTTCAACCAGATAAAGACCCTTGCGGAGCGGCACGACATCTGGTGCGCCGCCTTCGCCGACGATCCGGGCGATCAGGTCTACGCCGCCTTGCTGCACCAGTGGTGCCGGGACGTTTGTGTACTGCCGCTCAACCGGACCTGGGCTACCTTGAAGGGTCTGTGGAACCTGTTTCGTGGCGGTACGGTCACTGAGGCTTTCTACCGCGACGCACGGATGACCCGGCGCCTGGCCCGGTGGGCTAAGACCGTTCGGTTTGACGTTGTCCTGGCCTTCAGCTCGGGTGTCGCCGACTATGCGGGGCCGGTGTCGGCGGACACGAAGGTTCTGGACTTCTGCGATCTGGACAGCCAGAAGTGGCTGTCGTACGCGGGGCGTACACACTTCCCGAGATCGTGGTTGTACCGCGTGGAGGGGCGACGTTTGGCCCGGCGCGAGCGCGCGTGGCTCGAAGACTTCGACCACGCCACGCTGATCAGCGCGACGGAGAAAGCGGACTTGGTCCGCGGCGCCGATGGTGGGGTTAAGGGGAGCGCTTGCCGGATTACCGTGGTCGGCAACGGTGTGCTCCTGCCGTCGGAGCACGACCTGCCCGTGCCGGAATCGAGCGTCGTCGGGTTCGTCGGAGCGATGGACTACGCGCCGAACGTGGACGCGGTCACGTGGTTTGCCGACCGGATTTGGCCGGTGGTGCTGGCTGAACATCCCCACGCGCGGTTCCAGATCGTTGGACGCAAGCCGAGCCGGGCGGTGCGACGTTTGGACCGCCGGCCGGGCGTTGAGGTAATCGGCGAGGTGACCCACGTGAACGATGCGCTGAAGACCTGGCAGGTGAGTGTCGCCCCGATGCGCATGGGCCGCGGCGTGCAGAACAAGGTTCTGGAGGCGATGGCCGCCGCCCGCCCCGTGGTGCTCACGTCCCAGGCCGCCGCCGGCCTGTCAGAGCGTGACATCAAGCACCTGACGATTGCGGACGGCGCTTCTGACCTGGCGGACGCGGTCAAGCGCTTGCTGGGTGACGTCGAGTTGTGCCGCCGCCTCGGTCGCGAATCGCGTGGTGTCGTCGCCCGCGAGCACAGTTGGGCCCGCGAGGTGGCGAAGCTGGAGGCGCTGTTCGGCCGGCAGGCGCCGCACCTCCGCCGCGCCGGAGCGGAGGTCATCGCCCAGCATTCTGGTTCGTAGACCCGACCGATTCCCCTGGGCCTGCAGATGTAGTCGGCCCTGAATAAGCATCATCGTGCTGCATACGTACCTTTGGGAGGCGTTTTTGCGAGCGTGGGGGTGGCGCAAGAATTGCAAGGTTTTATGGCGATTGGTAGAGAAACCTTGCAATTTCGTCAGCGCCGGGAGACACCATGACACCCCACCGGCAACCCCGCGACGCGTTTGAACTGTTCCAATCCCACTTCGATCA
>JAUWNF010000582.1 GCA_030612785.1 Phycisphaerales bacterium | reverse complement strand
GTAGCCGCCGCTTTGTAGCGGCCTGCGTCTCGCAGGCCGTTCGGCCGGCGGGGACGCCGGCCGCTACACAAAAGCCCGCGACTTTGCGCTGTACCGTTAAGCTGAAGCCGGCTCGCGAAACTTCTTCCAGTCGATACCGAGTTTGCGCATGCGGGCGCGTAGCGTATGTGGGTTGATGCTAAGCAAGCGGGCGGCGCCCCGGGGACCCTCAATGCGCCCCTGGGTTGTACTTAAGGCCGCCTTGATGTGCCCGCTGACCACGGTGTCCAGCGTGGGGAAGGCCGCCGGGGCCGGCGGATGCGCGCCGACTGCGGGCATATCGTCGGCCCGTGGCGGAGAAAACGCGGGCGCACCCCCCAGAGCCGTGGCGATCTCCAGGCACCGACCGTCGCCCAGGATGGCGGCGCGGTCAATCACCGCAGCCAACTCACGTATATTGCCCGGCCAGGAATAGGCGATCAGCAGGTTCACGTCGTTGTGAGTCGGGACCAGGATCGGCAATCCGAAACGTCTCGAGGCGCGCAAGGCGAAGTGAGAGGCCAAGGCCGGCATGTCCTCAAACCGATCGCGCAGCGGGGGCAAATGGATGGGAAACACCGCGATGCGATACCAGAGGTCGTCGCGGAATCGCCCGTCGGCCGCCATACGCTGAAGATCCTGGTTGGTGGCGGCAACGATGCGGACGTCGACCTTGAGTTGACGCTGGCCTCCCACACGCTCAAAGGTCCCATCCTGGAGGATTCTGAGTAGCCGGACCTGGGCAGCAAGTGGTAATTCGCCGACCTCATCAAGAAACAGCGTGCCTCCGTCGGCCCGCTCGAACCACCCTTTGCGCATACCTACGGCTCCCGTAAAGCTGCCGCGCTCGTGTCCAAATAACTCGGAATCGATCAATTCCGGCGGGATGGCGCCGCAATTCACGCGCAGGAACGGACCAGAGGTCCGCTTCGAGCGGGAATGGATGGCCCGGGCGATCACCTCTTTTCCTGAACCCGTCTCGCCGAGGATCAGCACCGGGACGTCCGAACCGGCAACAAGGCGGACACGTTCGATCACATGCCGCAGGCCGGACTCTGCGCCCACTATGGCCTCGCTGATTTCCTGACGCCCCAGCCGGGTCAGCAGGGAGTGTCGATCCGCCTCGGCCGCTTCCTGGTGCGTCTTCATTTCGCGGAGCCTGTGGTCGTTGTCGAGCGCCGCCGTGAAAGGTTCCAGAAGCGCTTTGGCGACCTCTTCATGCACCGCGCTGAACGACTCGGCTGGCTGGGCGACAAGCAGCAAGAGTCCTTCAGGCCCATCCTCACCGCACAACGGGCCGGCGAGAGCCTCCCCTTCCACACCTTCGGGCACAAACAGGTGATGGTCTGGCTGGCCATTTGTCCGCGGCAAACGGATCACTTGACCGCGTCGGCACCAAGCTAACAGGTGTTCGAACTCGTCGGGCGTGTGCGTGCTGCGGGTTCGTTCCGGGAGCAACTCGGACCTGAAAACACCCGTGCCGATGGTCTCCACGCACGATCGTTGAACATCGATGCGACGGACCAACACCAGGTCCACGGGCAGATGCCTGCGGAGCAGCGGGGCGATGCGCGAGGTGGACTCGCCGATTTCGATATGGCGGCAGGCTTCCCGCCAGACATCCAGAAGTAAGGTCGCGAACCGTTGCATACGATGGGCTACCAGTAAATATGACGACAAGCCAGCATATTATCCAACTAGTTCTAGTATATTCGACGGTTCTGAAGGAGGCAAGTGCATGTAATCCCCTTTTCCGGCCAGGGACGTGACTCAGGGGGCCTGGCGGAGCATGGCACACCAAATGCCCTCCATCACGCAGGTGGTCACCCGGCGGTGTCTGGCTCGTGCCCGAAGGCGGGGGAGAACCCCGAGCAGTGACCCAGGAGAGGAAGTGATGTGGAAGCAGAAGTCGCGCGATTTTGTGGTCAGCGTGGGCAGGTACGGCCGGCGTAGCCGGCGAGTCCGATTATGGGCGGCGGTCGTCCTGCTGATCGTGGCGGTGTTGGGACTGCAAACGGTTTGGCCGGAGTGGAATCTGCTGCCCAAACTGGGGACCTCTCTGGGGTCTGGGACAATCCTGGTCATCTTTTTGGCAGCCCTGTTTTGTGAGTACATCGACTCCAGCCTGGGCATGGGATATGGGACCACACTTACGCCGTTGTTGCTCCTGGCGGGATTCGCACCGCTTCAGGTCGTACCGGCGGTGCTCCTGAGCGAGTTACTCACGGGGGTCAGCGCTGGGCTACTGCATCATCGTGACGGCAACATCGATCTCTTGCGCGATCGCAAAGCCCAGGGAGTTGCGCTGTCGCTGGGAGCGCTTAGCGTATTCGGGGCGGTGGCCGCGGTGACGCTCGCCTTGCACATCCCGAAGTTCTGGCTGACCGCCATTATCGCCACGATCATCCTGTCGGTCGGAGTGGTCATTTTGGCCACGGGGCGACGCCGGTTGGCGTACCGGCGCAGCCACATGCTCGTTCTGGGGGCCGTCGCCGCCTTCAACAAAGGGTTGAGCGGGGGTGGGTACGGCCCACTGGTCACCGGCGGGCAGGTCGTTTCCGGCATCTCTCCGAAACAGGCGGTGGCGATCACTTCGCTGGCGGAGGCGCTGACCTGCTTTGTGGGTTTGACCGCCTACATTGTGATGCGCGGAAGTCTGGATTGGGTGCTGGTGGTCCCGCTGACGGCGGGGGCGATGCTCTCCGTGCCGATGGCCACGCTGACCGTACGCAGACTTCCGGAGGGTTTCATGCGGGCCAGCGTGGGGGTGGTCACGTGCGT
>JAUWNF010000158.1 GCA_030612785.1 Phycisphaerales bacterium | reverse complement strand
CGACCGAGGCCGAACCTGAATGTTCAGGTCTCTGCGACGAACTGCGCAAATGGGAGGATCGGACGCGGTTCGAAGGCGACATCGAGGAGGCCCGCCGTTTCCCGCGTAAGGAGTATCCGGAGGGGAAGGTCCCTCTGGGGGCGAGCTCCATTATCCGCGCGCTCGGTAGGTTCGGAGCCGCCAAGGAGCGAGGAGATTCCGAATACGCGCTGTATCTTGCGCGGGCGCTACCCAATGAAACCCTGGTACAGCTTCTCGAGCGCATAGCGCTCGCCCTCGGCGCGCCACGTGAAACCGACGATGACGGCCGGGGGGCCCAGGTCCTTTGAACCTGGGGTCTCGATTCTTCTGCCTTCCACATGATGGCCCACCCGCGGTCCCAGTCCATCTTCAACACCGAAGCGGCGTCAAGCTCGTAGTATCGATAGCTGCTCCAGAAGAAGGGGGTCAGGCTTACTTATTCGCCGTTCTTCGTCTTCCTGGGTCGCCAGGGAGCGCGCAAGCTGGACTCCAACTTCAGGCGGGCGGCCGCTCGTTCATCTCGAAGAGTGAGCATGCTTGCCACTGGCGTTGCGATGAGCCCGACATCTATGAGTAGCCGTGAGCCCGGGGACGTAGTCCTGGTCGAGGTGCCTTTCACCGACCTCTCGCAACGCTTCGTCCCTCCGTCGATCTGTAGCGTCGCCCCTGGTGGGCGGCGCACCCACGTTTTCGTCACCCACAAGGGGTGACGCTACATTGCCCATCCGCCTGCCCACCCGGCTGGCGATCCAGTACAATGTAGATCATGACCCGTCGGCATATTCACTACGAAGCGGCCTTCGAGGACTATCTGCGTTCGCGCGGTATTCCGTACGTGCCGGTGGACGAGCAGAAGAAGGTCATCTTCTCCGGCGCCCGGATCAAGTCGTTCGACTTTCTGCTGTATCGGCCTGACGAGGCGCCGTGGCTGGTAGCCGTCAAAGGCCGCAAGTTCCCCTACGACACGGAAGCGAACAAACGCACCTGGGAGAACTGGGTGACGCAGGATGACCTTGACGGACTCACGCAGTGGGAGAGCACGTTCGGCGATGGCTTCCGGGCTATCTTTGTGTTCGCCTACTGGCTCACCGGCGAGCCCGATGCGCGACTCGCCTGCCACGTCCATCCCTTCCGCGACGGGCAATACGCGTTCATGTACATCTCGCTGGCGGATTACAAGGAGCACGCCACCCGCCGCTCGCCCAAATGGGACACGCTCACCGTCCCCGCCGCCGATTTCCGCCGTCTGGCCAAGCCCTTTCAAGAGTTTTGAAGACCCGGCCCACCTACGGGAGAGAACCGGTGAATGCCGCCTGGAACTCCGCGAAGTCTTCAAGGTCCACGTCCGCGTCTCCATCGAAGTCGACGCACACGCAACGCGGCTTAGCCGTACCGCCACCCGGGCCGGTTATACAGCCCTCGAACTCGGCGAAATCCTCCAGATCCACATCGTCGTCATAGTCCCAGTCGCCCGTCACCGAGGCACAGACCGTGGCGCTCTTCAATATGTCGATGCTAAAGGAGGTTCCCATGGTCACCCCAAAGTAACCGCAGGTATTCCAGTGCCCGTCCACCTGTTGGTTGGTGACCAAGTATTCGCAGTAGTCCTCTGACCAGGTCCAGGTATCGCCCGGGTCCATAGTGCCCGGGGTGTGAAGGTTGGTGATGTAGGCGGTGTCGTCCAGACCCACCATATATTCCAGGCCTTTGGAAGTGGACCACATGGCACCGGCAACACCGAAATTGCCGTCATAGCACGTAGTGCTCTGCCACTGGTTATTGATGTAGTTCAACGCGGCCTGGACGGTTGTGTCTCCCACGGGATTGCCGGTGTAATACGATTGAATCAGGAAGTTCCCCGTGCGGTGCATGTTGCTGTACCCGGAATGTGGCGTGTACCAGCATCCGCCATCCGTATTCTGAATGTGGGACATGAACTTATCCAGCTCGCCCTCCACGAACCCCGCTTCGTAGATTCCCCATTCTCTGGCCGAAAGCATGCTCACCACCGGCCACAGGGAACAGGCCTGATCCGACGCACTGAAGTTGGCGTAATACCGCCAGCCGCCGTCGCTGTACCCCACGTTTTCGTTCTGCCCAAAGGCAAAGTAATCGATGGTGTCCTCGACGACCTGCTGATACGTCCAACCCGCCAACCCACCGGTGTTGACGAGTTCGTCAGGAGTACCCGTGGCAACGATGGCCGGCAGCACCACGCCCGTGACGAACATATCTCGGCTGTTGTTCCCACCGGGGACGAACTTCACGCCCAGGCCGTTTCCGTTCGTATCGGGGTCCCCATGCAGTTGAATCGAGATGGCATACGTTGTCGCCCGTGAGAAAATAAAACGCAGACCATCGCCAATCACGTCACCGTAATTGGTGGCGTTAATGATTATGTCGCTGCCGGGACGATAGCCCGCTTCGAGAAGGGTCCGAAGCGCGGCACCCGTAGCGGCACAGTCGTAGTCGTCGTTGCCACCCCCGTAAAGAAACCGCCCGTCGGTCTGTTGTTGCTGAACCAGCCACTCGACTCCTTCCTCAATGGCCGTCCACTTCTGCACTTCCGTCGCAGCAACGGCGACTTCGGAAGCGGTTCCCAGCACCAGCACCAGCGCCACCGCGGCCAACGGGCTAATTAGAACCGACCAGAACTCCATCTGCTTCATTTTTCCACTCCTTTTTTTGATAGGTTTGAGACTGGTTAACGGCACCGGAGTCCCCTGGGACCCGCACCCAGGTCTCCTGTGCTCCCCCAACAAGAAAAAAGCACGCTACAGCAACGTCCCTCTCGCGCCTCCCGAAATGACAACCACGTGGTAGGAATGCTTCCCGCACCTCCAATCCGTGTGTTCAATATTCTAAAAGGGCCACCGCACGAAAGTCAAGCACGATCCGTCCCTCGGCCCCACACCGCTCGAGTCGTTTTCTGCCAAAACGCGTACTGCCGTTTACTGCGGGTTGGGGAGGCGTTATCTTCGAATTGTTCCTTGCCCTGCGCCTGCCGCGCAGTAACTCGGGCTAATCATCCAGTCGCTGTTGACGCAGCACGGCGACTCAGAGAAGACATAAGGAGGTTTCGCGATGGTGTTTCAGCGTTTCTGGTTGCCGGTGGCGATGGTAGCGGCGGCGTATGTCGGTGGGGCCCTGGTAAACGTGGGGCTGGCCGACCGAAACTACAGTGTCCCGGCCGTCTTGCAGGCCCACAGATTCGAAGTGCTGGACACCACCGGCCAACCGCGCCTGATCCTCGACGTCTCCGCCGGCGGTTCGCCAGCCGTTTTCTTCCTCGGCGACAACGGCGAAACCCGCGTCGCTCTGGCGGTGCGCGAGGAGGGCACCCCGGTCTTGCGCCTTTGCGACAACGCCGGGAATCCGCGCCTGGCGCTGGAGGTCCTCTCCGACGGTGCCACCGCCATCCAACTCGACGACGGGAACGGCATGCACCGCATCGCCCTGCACGTTCAGCCGGATGGGTCACCGCTCATCCGCCTCACGGACGAAGACGGGAGGCCTCGTGTCGGGCTGGCGGCCGGCGCGGCTGGTGACGCCACCCTACGACTCGGGCACTCTGCCGGCAGACCGCAAATCGCCCTCGCCGCCCACCCTAACGGCACGTGCTCCATACAAATGGGCGACCAAAAGGGCAAAAATCGGGCCTGTCTGTCATTAAACGCCGCTGGGCTACCCACCTTCCGGATGGACGATGCTGCCGGCCAACCGATCTTCACGGCACCGCCGGCTCCACGGCGCTGAACCGCACCGGTAGGGGGGGTGCACCCATCTTCCGGGCTTGAACCAAGTTTCGCCTGCAAGCGGGTTTACGCTCCCCTCGCCAAGCCTATAATGATAGGTACGATGGTGAAGAAACAACAATGCCGTCAACGACGTATCCGGTGGAGCCGAATCCGGCGCGCGCTCACGGCGTGCACCGTTCTCTGGTGCACTTGGGGGGCGATTCCGCTCGCGCTGGCCGTCAACCACCCTCCGGAACCCGAAAAGCAGAAGCCGCTTTTTCAGTGGCTCTTTGCGGCGGTGATGGTCGGGCTGGTTTGCGCGGTCGCCTTCAAGAACCCGAAGCGATCGCACCAGGCGTAACCTCATGCTCATTCACAGGAGAACGGGAGAAACCTCGTGCTCACCAAGCGTAGCCTGATAGTGGCCCTGGTCGGTGTGAACTTGATCCTGGCGGCGATCCTGATCTTCAGCCGCGACGTGCTCCCGGCGGCTTACGCCAACCGCGGCGGGCGACCGGGGGACTTCGCCGTCTGCACCGTCAAAGTCCACGACAACTATGACATCGTCTATGTCCTTGACCAACAGGTGCGCAGGCTCCACTGCTTTGTACCTTCCAAGGGGAGCGACGGGAAGCTCATCTGCGTGCAGACACGAGACCTGGAATCCGACATTCGGCGGACCGAGTAACCGGGAGGGCTGCAACCATGGATAGCAAAAATCTTACGATCGGCGTTCTCGGGATCACCGCGGTCATCCTGTTGGTCGGAATCATCACTGTAAACTCCCAACCTCAACTCGCCGTTGCCGCCGCCGGCCCGGGCATTGAGTCCGGCGATTACGTGCTGGCCACGGTCCAGTTCATTCACGACGAGGAGTTGCTCATCGTCGTCGATTCCGTCGCCCAGCGACTCATCACCTATCGTTTCGACACCCGCAGTCGCCAGTCGTTCGGCCCGACCGACGGGCACGATCTTGCAGCTCTGCGCGAACGCGTCGGTACGACCGATCCCCAGCAGCCTCAACCCCGGCGTGGCCGGCGTTCCCGCGGCCCGTAGCTCTCCACCACTGGTGGGGCGATGGGACGAACTCCGCAACCGTGTAGACCGCAAGCGTGTAGACCGCAAGCGTGGCTCAACCGCGGCCAAGGGACCGCTCGGGACAGGCTATAGTCCGTCCCTCAGAGGCCCCCCCCCGCCAATGTAACAGCACATATCTTATCGGACGTTATGCAGCCGCGTCTCTTTGGTACCAAAAACCTGTCCACGGACGGATTATTCACGGTCGTATCTGGCCCGGCACCGCTCCAACGAGATCCTCGAACGCCTCATCGTAATCTGCGATGTTCCGCTCCGCCGAAAACCGTTCAACTATCGCTGCCCGAAGTTCGCCAGCGCTCTCGTGCCGGCCGTCCTTGGCCAAACTCGCAAGCCGCTCTGGCAGTTCCTCGTCGTTTCGGTAGAGGCAAACCGGGTGATACCTTTCGGGGATCAACTCCGGATACGACAAGCGGTTCGGCAACAACGGCTGGCAGCCCGCCGCGATCGCCTCGAGAACCGCAATCCCGAAGTTCTCTTGCACGGAGGTGCTCACCACGACGTCGCAACCCGCCAACGCCGCCAGATAATCCGCACGCGACTCTACGTAACCGGCTTGTTCGATCTTCGCGCTGAAACGTTCCCAGCTCCTCGCAAAGACTGCCGGCGCCTCGCGAAATGTCTCGCCGACAACAACCAGGCGGAAATCGTGCCCGGCCTCATCCAGCCGAATGACCGCGTCGAAAAACGGCTCCGGGTTCTTGTCATACTCCCAGCGGTGGTTCCACAGAATGCGCAACGGTTCCGCCGGGTTGGGTTGCCGTCTTGGGGCGGCGCGCGGCTGATCCATCTCCACGAGTGGATACCGCACCGATGCCCGGCCGCGGATTTCATCCAGGATTCCTGCGGGTACGTAGTCGGGCATTCTGCGGAGCAGCCCCGCCGCCGCCTCCAGGAAGGCTTCGAGATGAAACCGGCTGTTGAACCAAACCACGTCGGCCGCCAAGCACGAGGTGATATTCGTAAAACCGTATTGGTAATCGCGCTGGCCTTCGTTCCCGAGCGGATAGGTGAGTTGATTCTCGTGGAAGTAGCAGACCAGTGGAACCTCACCCAACCCCCCTGCCAGAAGCGCACGCAGATCGGTAACGCTCAGCATATCACTCGTTAGGATCAGATCCACGCGGCGTGGCCGATCCTTGTGCAACGCCCGGGCAAACCAGATTGCCGCCCCCCGCATCCTCCACTTCCATTTACGCGCCGGTAGGGTCAACAGCCGAAACTCGTGCCGACTGTGCCTGACCAGCGTATCCAGGAAAGCACGGTGGGACCCACCGTAATACGGTTCCAGTACCAAAATGCTCAGCCTGTCCCCCACCAGCCGTCACCCCCCTACCGAACTGATCGCCTCACGCTTTCACTCGCGCGGTTGGGCACGAAGCCGCCGGTCCTTCCACAGCGGCGCGCCGGCCATAGCCAGTAGGATCAGATTGCGTCCCGCCCGGGTCAGCGTGTACAGATCGCGTTCCTTGGGTGCCATCAAGCCCGCCAGCCGCAGTTTGCTAACATGATGATACAGCGGGCCAACCTCCAGGCCAGTGGCATTCTGCAACCCCTGGTAGGTCGCGGGCCCCTCCAGCAAATACAACATGATCTTAAGCCGATGCTCGCTCCCCGCCGCCGCGAACACCTCCCCCACGTGTGCCAAAGCAACCCCCCTACCGATCTTTCGCGCCGTCTGCGCCAGAAGTGTATCTGTTCTGCCTACCGTGGCCTTGCCGACTTGCACGTACTCCTTACCGGCTGATACCGTCTCGAGGCTCTTCCCTCCCGCCTCGACCAGGCACACCCGGGCGGCAAAACCCACCCCCCTACCGCTCCGCAGCGCTCGCGTGGTCAGCCTAATCAGCGGGCGTTCTGCCTCTCGCCCCGCCGACTTGCCCGCGCGCTTGAGTTTTCGGCCTCGCCTACCTGACCGTTGCGCCTTCCCGTGCTTTGCTCGCCTTTTCATATCCCGTTCCTCACCCGTGCGTCACCGCCGCCCATAAATCATTATATCACATTATAATACTATTGTACAGTATTATAATACTATTATTGATCGGGATAGGGGTGTGAACGGCAGACGAAGGTGTGTTCCAGCCACCGGGCCAGACCGGGCTCGCGGCACGGTTCGCACAGGCGGTTGGCCAGCAAGACGAAGGCGGTCTCAGCCACGTCGAACCGGGGCCGGCGAGACTGAAATAGTGTGGCGACGATCTCACCCAACTGCATCTGATCCCACAAGTGACGCACCAACCGCACCGGCCCCCAGGGCAGCGCTTGACGGCAACCGATCTGGTCGTCGCGAACGAATTCCTGCTTGGCATACTTGCTGAGGCCGACCAGGAGGTCATCGAGTTTGCCGTCCAACTGATCGAGTCTTTCCGGTGGGCATGCGTAGCCGCGATTTTGGGGCGCGGCGGCGCGCCCGGGTGCCTCGCCCGGCGGGCTGAGAAAAAATCGCGCCGGCCCCTCGCGTTCCGTTTTTGCCATGTTACGTTCCGGACATGGACGTGCTCAAGCACCGAGGCCGGACGGTGACCG
>JAUWNF010000524.1 GCA_030612785.1 Phycisphaerales bacterium | reverse complement strand
GGGAGTGTTTTTGTGCATCCACATGACGATAAACGCCTGCATCCTCGCGGGCGCCGATGCCTACCAGTTCGCCGTCGATCAGATACACATTCTAGATAAGTTGGGCATTCTGCCGGCGGTGGAAATCTCCTTCATCTTTGTGCCTATCCTGTTCCACGCCATCGTGGGGTTGCTCATCTACCTGTCCGGAAGCCCCAACGTGATGAAGTACCGCTACGGAGCCAACTTGCGGTACACCCTCCAGCGTTGGACGGGCATTGTCGCCCTGCTGTTTATCGTCGGGCACCTCTGGCATGTGCATTGGATCATTCCCGGCAGCCCGGTCTTCGATGTCCATCAGGCGGCGGGCAGCGCCGTCACCGCGATGACTACGTCCTGGGCCGCTCCCGTGTACGCCATCGGCGTACTCTGTGCCGTCTTCCATTTTGCCAACGGCATCTGGACGTTTCTGATCTCGTGGGGCATCACCATAAGCCCTCGGTCTCAGATGATTAGCGGGAGAGCGTGCCTGGCTATTGGCCTCCTGCTCGCGTTTCTGGGGCTGGGCTCGCTGGTTAAGCTCAAGGCGATGGATGCTTCCTCGATTACCCCGCCGGTGGCTGCGGAAGCCCATATCGCGGACGCGGGCGCTGCCGCCGGCCTTACCCTGTAACGACATCGTGTGTGGAATCTGATATGGCAACGAAACCGAAAGTCATTGTGATCGGCGGCGGGCTCGGAGGATTGTGGGCGACGATCCGCGTCGTCGAGAGGGGCTTGCCGGTGGAGCTTTTCTCCCTGTTTCCGGTGAAACGCTCCCACTCGTGCTGCGCCCAGGGCGGCATCAATGCTGTGCTCGATGTAAAGGGGCAGAACGACTCGATCCAGCAGCACATCGTGGACACGATCAAGGGCGGCGACTACCTGGCCGACCAACCACCGATCAGGAACCTCTGCGAGGAGGCGCCGGGGCTCATCCGCACCTTCGACCGCATGGGCGTCACCTTTAGCCGCACGCCTGAAGGGATCATGGATCAACGTCTTTTCGGCGGGGTCAAGAACCGTCGGACAGCGTTCGCCGGCGCCACCACGGGCCAGCAGCTTCTCTACGCGGCCGATGAGCAGGTCCGCAGCCACGAAGCACAGGGCATGGTGACCAAGTACGAGAACTGGGATTTCCTCTCGCTGGTGCTCGACGACGCGGGCGTCTGCCGCGGTGTCACGGCCATGGACCTCAACAGTATGAAGGTCCGGGCGTTTCACGCCGACGCGGTCATCGTCGCAACCGGCGGGCTGGCCTTGATCTATGGCCGATCCACCATGTCCAGCAACTCGACCGGCGCGCCGGCCGCCCGCGTCTATCAGCAGGGCGCCAAGTTCGCCAACGGCGAGTTCATCCAGTTCCACCCCACGGGCATGCCGGGACATGACAAAAACAGGTTGATGTCCGAAGCCTGTCGCGGCGAGGGCGGCAGAATCTGGGTTCCCAAGAAGGCGGGCGACGCGCGCGATCCGGTGGACATCCCCGAAGATGAGCGTTTCCACTTCCTCGAGGAGTGGTACCCGGCCTACGGCAACACCGTGCCGCGGGACGTGGCCTCCAGGGCGATCTGCCGCGCGGTTCGCCACATGGGGCTGGGCGTCGACGGGCAAGACGTTGTTTACCTTGATTTGACCCACCTGCCCCGTGACTTCCTCGAAACCAAGCTCGGCGGCATCTTGGAGATGTACCGCACCTTCGCCGGCGAGGATCCCTGCACGCGCCCGATGAAGATCTTCCCCGCGACGCACTACTCGATGGGCGGGCTGTGGGTGGACTTCCAGAAGGACGAGCAGACCGGGGGCATGGCGCGCATCCATTCCCGCAACCACGCGACCAGCATCCCAGGCCTGTACGCCTGCGGAGAGTGCGACTTCGCCTATCACGGGGCGAATCGCCTCGGGGCCAACTCGCTTTTGAGCGCCTCTTACAGCGGTCAAGTCGCGGGCGATGCCTCCGTCGCGTACATCAAGGGTCGCACAAACGGCAATGGCCTGCCGGAGAGTGCCTACGACAGCGAGCAAAAGCGCCAGGAGGGGGTCAACCAGGCGATTATCTCCTCGGACGGGGGCGAGAACACCTTTGCCCTGCACCGCGATCTGGGTGACCTGATGCGGGAACACGTGTTCGTCGAGCGCAGCAACAAAGGGCTGGATGAGGCCCTTGACGGCATTGGCAAGCTAAAGGAACGAGCCCGCGGGATATCGCTGGATCACAAAGGGTCGTGGGCCAATCAGTCCCTTTCCTGGGCACGACAGGTTCAGGACATGATCGCGCTGGCGGAGGGCATCGCCAAGGGTGCCCGGATGCGTGATGAGTGCCGTGGCTCGCACTACAAGGCTGAGTTCGAACTGAAAGTCCCCGAGGGCAAGTTCGAGGGTGACCCGGAGTACGACGAGTACAAGGCCAAGTGGAAGGCGAACAACGACAAGTGGCTTAAGCACACGATCGTGACGCACACGGAGGACGGCCCGAAGATCGAGTACCAGCCGGTAGATACGTCCGTGCTTCCGCCGGAGAAACCCAGGGACTACCGGTAGGCTTTGGAGACGGAACATGGCGCAGAAGGAAATCCATTTCAAGATAAAGCGGCAGGAAGGCCCGACGGGCACGGCGTACTGGGAAGAGTTCAAGATGCCGTACTCGCCCGCTCACAACGTAGTCTCGGCCCTGATGTATCTGCGCGCGCATCCGATCAACATCGACGGCGAGCGCGTCGAGCCGGTCGTGTGGGAGAGCAACTGCATGGAGGAGGTCTGCGGCGCTTGCTCGATGTTGATCAACGGCACGCCGCGGCAGGCCTGCGCCGCTTTGATTGACGATCTCGAACAGCCCATTGTTCTTGAGCCGCTATCCAAGTTCCCGCTGATCCGTGATCTGATGGTGGACCGGCAACAGATGTTCGACGCCTTGCTCAAGGTCAAGGCTTGGGTGCCGGTCGATGGCTCGTGGGACATTCACCGGCATGCGCCGTTGATCTCGCCCGATGCGCAGTCCATCCGTTACATCTTCTCGCGGTGTATGACCTGTGGCTGCTGCATGGAGGCCTGTCCGCAGTTTGATAAGGACTCCAAGTTTATTGGCCCCGCCCTCGTCGGGCAGGTGGATTTGCACAACTCCCATCCCACCGGCAAGTATGCCAACAAGGACCGGCTCCACGTCTTGATGGACGAAGGAGGCATCCCCGACTGCGGCAACGCCCAGAACTGCGTTGCGGTA
>JAUWNF010000131.1 GCA_030612785.1 Phycisphaerales bacterium | reverse complement strand
GATTGGATGGCTGATCCGCCTGGCGTACCCCTGCGAGAGCTTGGTCGTGCCAGCCCGCTAACCTTAAACGAAACCGCCGTTGGCGAATCCTGCCGCCTCATTCATCCCGCCACCCCGCAGGTGCCTTTTTCAGGGACGACTAACTAACGCGGCCCAGCGACTTCGGCCATCTGGACCCTGACCACCGTTTCTTTGGAGTGGTGGTCGGCCGAGCGGTAGCTGTTTTTGTTACAACCACAGTATACTGCGGCTTGAAGGCCTTTTCTTGTGGGTGAGGCCAACGGCCCTCGCCTATTCTGGGGCTAACCTATAGCTATGACCGAGGACCCGCGCGATCGATTCGAGGTTCCGTTTCCGACTCCGGCGTACCTGGACAAAGAGGTGCGCCGCTCGATGAAGAACCGTGTGGCGGCGGCGCTGGAGGAGCTGAAATGCTGCCGGGCCTGTCCGCGCAATTGCGGGGTCAACCGGCTCGCCGACGAGATCAAAGTCTGCCGCACCGGTCGGCACGCGTGGGTGTCTTCGGCGTTTCCACACCTGGGCGAAGAAGCCTGTCTGCGCGGATCGCGCGGATCGGGCACCACTTTCTTTTCCATGTGTAATCTCCGCTGTGTGTTCTGCCAGAACTGGACATTTCGCAACAACCCAACGGGCGGGAGCTGGACGCCCAGGAACTGGCTGACGTGATGCTCGCTCTGCAAGCCGGAGGCTGCCACAACATCAACTTCGTCACGCCGGAACACGTGGTCCCACAGGTAGTCGAAGCTCTGGCGCTGGCCATCGAGCAAGGCCTACGCCTACCGATCGTCTACAACACCAGTGCCTACGACGCCCTCTCGTCGTTGAAACTGATGGACGGGCTGGTGGACATCTACATGCCGGACTTCAAGTTCTGGTCGGGCGAGACGGCCAAGCGGCTGTGCAAGGCCAAGGACTACCCCCAGCGCGCCCGCGAGGCGATTCGCGAGATGCACCGCCAGGTGGGCGACTTATGCTTTGTGCCGGAAGGGGTGGCCTGCCGCGGAGTGCTGGTACGCCACCTGGTCATGCCCGGGTTGGTGGAGGAGAGCCGGCAAATCTTCCGCTGGCTGGCGGAAGAGCTTTCGCCAGACACGTTCGTGAATATCATGGCCCAGTACCGCCCGGAACATAAGGTCGGGCGTATCGCCACCACCGGCCCGGACGCCGGCCAGCCGAAGTATGTGGAAATCGACCGCCGCCCTACGTCGGCCGAACTCGAGGCCGCCTACCAGGCCGCCCGCGAGGCGGGCTTGTGGCGCTTCGACAAGTAACCCCGCAATACCGCGTGAAGCTTTGGCAGGCGAAGGAGAGTTCGCCCGCTACCGGACTATTCGCTACAATGCGGTCATGCCCGAGCTGCCCGAAGCCGAAACCATTGTGCGACAGCTTCGTGAACAAATACGCGGCGCGAAGCTGGGTCCATTGCGCCATGTGCGCCGGGACCTGGTGCGGGTGGGCGCCCGCGCGCTGAAGAAGCGCCTGCCCGGCAGAACCGTGCGCGACGTCCGCCGTCGTGGCAAGCGCGTGGTCATCGATCTGGACGACGACACCCGGCTGGTGTTCGCGTTGGGCATGACCGGTCACCTGGGTATCTTCGCGGCGGGGAGCGACGTTGCCAAGCACACCCACCTGCGCGTCGCACTGGACGGCGGACGGCGCGAGCTGCGCTTCCGTGACGCGCGCCGCTTCGGTGGGATCTGGCTGCTGGACGGGACGGACGATTCGGCCGGCTTCACCCGTCTGGGCGTCGAGCCGCTGGAGGTGGACCTGCGTACGTTTCGGCGCATCCTGGCCCGTCCGCGGCAGGTCAAGGCCTTGCTCTTGGATCAGGCCGCCATCGCCGGCCTGGGCAACATTTACTGCGACGAAGCCCTCTACCGAGCCGGTGTTCACCCCTGCACCCGCGCCGCCGACGTGGATCCCGCGCGCGTCAAGCGTCTGCACCGGGCGATTAAGCGCGTGCTCCGCGAATCCATCGCCGCTAAAGGCACCACGGTCGCCAGCTACCTGACCGCCCGAGGTGAGAGGGGCTCTTTTCAGAGCAAGCTTCGCGTGTACGGCCGCCAGGGCGAACGGTGCCGGGCGTGCGGCACCCCAATCGAGCGCATCCAAGCCGCCGGGCGCTCGACGCATTTATGTCCCACCTGTCAACCGTTGTAAACATATGAGTGGTAGCGATGTAATGTCGCCGGGGTGCCCGAGACCTCTTTGGCTGAAAACTGATAGCTGAAAACTGATAGCTCTTTACTCCGCACACCAGCCGTGGACGGCGTGGTCAGTGGCCAGCAGCAGCGCGTTGTCGCGTACGGTGATGTGCCTGACGTTCTCGAAAGCGCCCAGTTCCAGCACGCCGCCCTGGGGGGCGATGCGGCCATCGGCCTCGCGATGGTCGAGGAAGTAGGCCTTGTAAGGAACCTCGGCGACGTTCAGCTTGGCGTCGATCGCCACCAGGTATGAATCGGTCACCAGCCGCCGCGTCAACAGGGCGCCTGGGGGAATCGTTCCTTCCCATAGGAGTCGGCCGTCAAACACGTCCAGCGCGTCGATGCTCTTCTCCGTCGAGACAATGAGCTGGTCCTTGTCGAGGGCGACTGACAGACCGTCGGCGAAGCGGAAGGGCAACCGATCCGAGCGCCAGACCAGTCGGCCCTTCTCCAGACCAAGCTTGACGATGTGGTGCCCGTCGTCGGAGAAGTAAACCCCGTCCAGATCGATCTCGACGGTCTCGGCCAGGATATGACGCTCGCGATTAACTTCCCACACCAGCTCACCCGTGTAGGGATCATAGGAGTGGACCGACTGCGCGGTGACGATCACGAGGTCTTCGAGCGCTGCGAACATCCGCTCGGCCCGCCGGTCGTCAAGAGGATCGATCTCGCTGGCGGTCTCACCGGTGTCGAGATCGAGGATGCGATAGACGTCCTCGAAACCGCGTGAAGCCGCGTAGGCCACCCAGAGGTCAGACAACACTACCAGACCGAGCGCCCGTGGTTCCGAAGCCTGCTCCCAGAGCACCTCGCCACTGGTCAGATCGATGCACGTCGCCAGCCCACTGTCCTGGAAACTGACCACACGGTCCCGCCCCACTCCGTGAACGCGGAATGTGGCGAACATCTCGTGGTCGGTCAGCTCGCTGGCGAGGTCGGCCGGATACGTGCCGTACTCCCAGACGCGGCGTCCGTTGCGCGAGTCCAGGGCAAAGACCTGATGCCGCGTGGCGAACACCGCCCGATCCACGGTGGCCAGTAAGAGCTCAGGCTTCATCCGGCATGGGGCGGGCGCCTCCCAGCGCGGGCGATTGTCGACCGCACCGAACAGGTGAAGCGCGGCGTCACTGTAGACATAGTACGCATCCCACGTCGCCCGCGGGTGCTCTCCGTAAAGCGGATCGAGCAGGTGGTACGACGAATCGAAGGTACGCACAAAGGTCCGTTCGAGCGGGAGACGAATCACCGGACGGGACGGTTCGATCCGTTCACGAATGTCACCCAGGCGGGCGCGATACTCCTCGAACGATACTCTCCGCCCATCGACCTCGAGGAGGGCGGTGGGAAATCGGCGCGAGGCTTTCGTCAGCCAGCACCACGCCGATTCCGGCCGCCCGGCGTCCGCGTAGCAGTCCGCGATCAAACGCATGACCCGCGGAGCATCAATGTGGTCGCCGTAGCGCCGGTAGGCCGCGGACAACCGCCGCACGCCTGCTAACGGTCGGCCATTCTCCCGGAGGATTCGCCCGGATTCGATCAGCGCCAGGGGCGCCGCTTCGGCGTTTGGATAGGTCTCCACCACCCGCTCGAGAAACGCGAGGTCCGCCCCGCGAACACCGGCATTCAACCACTGGTGGGCGCGCAACTCGAAATCCGCATAGACCTTGCGACCGTAGAGTTCGATGAGATGATCAATCTCCCGGCGGCCCAGCGCGCCAGCCGTCTCCTGATGCTCACCGCCCGGAGGCACCGTGACCGAGCGCAGCGAACGGTCCGCGATCATCTGCTGATACAGTTCGACGGCAGCCTTGGGGTTATCCGCGCGAACGTGGAATTCCGCCAGGCGCACACGATAGGCGATCTCACCGTCAAGGTTCGGGGCACATTGGGCGGCGTAACCCAGAATGCGGATCGCCAAAGCCACGTCGGGCGACTCGCCGGCACCGCTTCGTGCCGCCAGGTCCAGGCAATCATCGAAAATGCGCCGCTTGAGTTCCGGTTCGACGATCGCGGTAAACCCACCCACCCGCTCGATCGCCTGTTCCACGGCCGCGAGCGCTTCGGCGTGGTCACCGCCGCGCAGGGCGACTTCGGCCATATCCAGCGCCGGAGCGGGATCATCGGGGTCCGCCGCCATGCGCTCCCGCAACCGGGCCCACACGTCCGCCTTTCGCCCATAGACGCTGAGCGAATCGTTGGCGACGATGACGAGCCCATCGGGCATCGCGAGCACATTGCCCGCGTCCGCCGGCGATTCCCAGGGGATGGTGGTGGCCAGTTCACCGTCGAGCGTGTAGTTGCACAGCCGCGCCCGCGTCGGGATAAGCAATCGCTCGGTGGTCAGTAGCCCGCGTCCGAAGGGCCGCTCCTCGGGCCCCAGCGGAGTGGACCAGAGCAGCCGCTCCCCCGCCAGATCATACGCAAACACTCCGTCGCCCAGCCCGTAAAGCACGTGATCGCGGACGCCCAGAATGGAGACGACGTTGGCCAGGGCGGCGGCCGGTATGGTCTCCCGAATCTCGCCTGTCGTTGCATCGAGTGTCAAGACCGTGTCGTTGTCGAGCGGGTAACAGACCAGGCACGCCCCGTCAGCCAAAACGGGGTTGTAGTGCCAAGGCGCAGTGGCTCTGACCCCTCCGCGACCGCGCCGCGGAATGGCCTCGCGCCGGTAAAGCGTGAGCCAGCGCACGCGCCCACTTTGGAGATTGACGGACGCCACCGTCCCCAGGTTGGTAGCCACAATCAAGGTCCCGTCTACCACGGTGGGGATAGACATGGTGGCCCGGCGGAATCCGAACCCACCGGTGGAAGCGCCGCCCAGATGCGTGCGGAATTCCAAAGCGCCGGTGCTGGCATCCAAGCGGCAAAGGTAGCAGTCCTCGAACCCGAAACTGCGACACCGCCGGACCACGACGAATAACTTGCCACCGGCGACCAGGGGTGTCGGATCGAAGACGCAGCGGCTGAACACTTCGTCGAAACCGGCGTCGCTTCTGCGCCAGACTTCCTTCCCGGTCGCCGCGTCCAGACACACCAGAGTGGACGGCGTGCCCCTCATCCGCGTGCCATAGAAGGAGACCGCTTCATCGCCGAATACCAGATACAACCGCCCCTGGTGATAGGTGGCTCCGTGCCACCGGACCACGGTGCCCTCGGGCTCCGTCCGGGCTACGGCGGCGTCTACAAAGGGCGCGTAGCTCCACGCCGGCGTGCCGGTGTCCGCATGAAGCGCCCGTGCGGCAAAGGTATGGTGAACGAAGATCAAGCCCTGCGCGATGATGGGATTCATCGTCAGGAAGCGGCCGCTTTCCAACGCCCGCGCAAGCTGAAGCGAGCGGTCGTCGAGCGCCGGCAGGTGACCGAAGTCCTCACCGCTTCCGTCATATCGCCAAAGCGATGCCGCTTCGTCCACTCGGTAATCCACCACCTTATTGCGCTGGTTGCCGCCGCCGAACGTGGGCCACTCAAACGGGCCGCCCGCCCAGACCCCCTCCGGACGCTTCGTCAACAACTCCTCCACCACCGCGTCGAGTGGTCGAGTCTGCCCCATCCAGCACAGCATTGGGTTGGGCGTCGCGACGGCGGCCCGCTCGCTCCAACGCCGTGCCCCCTCGGCGTCACCAGACAATGCCGCCACCACCGCCAGACGCGCCACGATCGCGCCTTCCGACGTGCGCACGTTCGGATGATCGCTCAGCAGCCTCTGGTAGATCGCCTTCGCCGGTGCGAATACCCCCGCTTCGATTAACAACTGCGCGAGAGTATCGGCGATCTCGACTCCGGTGGCCGTGCAATAGTAGCGGTCGAGAAGATCGGACAAGGCGCGGGGCTCGCGGGTGTGCAACACCGCGGCGAATTGCTCACGCGCCTGTGCCTCAAAAAGTCCGCGATATACCGCCAGTCCCTCAGCAGGCCATAAGCCGATCGTTTCCCTCACCCGGTCTGCAATCGAACCGTAGCGCCCCGGAGCCTGACGGACCAGCTTGTCACCGTACTTGACCATTACGCGGTCGAGCAGTCGGGCGGCTTCGTCCCAGCGGTACCGCTCACCCAAACCTCGGGCAGTCTCCAGCATCTCGTTTGCTTCGAAGCTGTCGTTGATGTAGACGTCAGGATACTCGTCGCCGGCGGGAGACGGAGTTTCTGGGGGCTGCGGAATCTCGCCTTCCTGACCCCGCAGACCTTCCGCGCCGGCGAACCACATCAGCGAAGCGGTGAGAACCGCGACCCATCGCATTGGGCGAACCCCCCTCAGTCGGCAAAGTAGCGGCCGACCAACGGCGCCAACCGCTCGACCACTTCCGGCGCCACCTTCGCCTTGTCGCTCCAAATCGCCAACTCCAACGCCCGGTGACACGAACATGCCGCGCCGTCCGCCAGCGCTGGAACCGCCGCTCTGATCAGTTCGATAGCCGCCGCGGTGGCGCTGTTGAGATTGCCGATGATTTCCTTCAGTAACGCGCCCTTATCGGACACCGGCGTGCGTTGGCGCCAGCAGTCATAATCGGTCGGCAGGGCGATCAGGGCGTAGCACATTTCGGCTTCGCGGGCCAACTTGGCCTCGGGCATGGCGGTCATCCCGATCACATCCCCGCGCCACACACGGTGCATGTTCGACTCGGCCCAGGTCGAGAACTGCGGCCCCTCCATGCACACGTAGGTGCCGCTGTGATGGACCTCGAAATCCATATCATTGGATAACTCGAGCAACACCTTACGCACCCGGTTGCAGAACGGGTGGGCCATCTCCACGTGCGCCACGATGCCGGAATCGAAGAACGTGCTCTTGCGCTGGTGGGTCTTATCGATCACCTGATCGCACACCACCAGGTGCCCTGGTTCGATGTCGTTGCGGAGACTACCGGTTGCCCCGCTGGCCAGAATGGTGCTCACGCCCATTTTCTTCAGCGCGAAGATGTTGGCCCGATACGGAACGGTCGAGGGGTTATAGAGGTGGCCGTCGCCGTGGCGGTTCAGGAAAACGACGTCTACGCCGCCCCAGTTGGCCGTCACCAAGGCCGAGCTGGGTGTGCCGAACGGCGTATCCACCTCGACCGGTTCGCCCTGTTCCTGTCTGATGAGCGCCTCAGCGAGCCCGGTTCCGCCAATGATGCCAATCTTCGGCGTCGTGCCGTGCTGTGTCATGAAGAGTTATGCTCCTTGTGCATCCCGATTCCACGCCGGACGACGGTGGTATTGCGATGAGTGTAACGCCGGAGCGGGCGAAACGGTAGTGAGCGGATCACGCTTGACAAGGAACCCGATGAGCGGTTCAATGACGTCATCAAGGGCGTTTAGCTCAGTTGGCTAGAGCGCACGGATCACACCCGTGAGGTCAGGGGTTCAAGTCCCTTAACGCCCAGTTCTGATAACTTCCGCTGAATCCTAGGATTAGGATACCCGCGGTCTCGTGGTGCGGCGTGAACCGTGATACGTTTTTGAGGGTAGTACTACCCTTTTCTGCGACGGAGACCCGCATCATGGCACGAAAAGCCGCGCATAAGCGACGCCCGCACGTTCCCCAGTACCAACTCCATAAGTCGTCCGGGCAAGCGCGTGTTCGCCTCAACGGCAGGGATGTATATCTGGGGCAGTATGGCACACGCCAGAGTCGGAGCAAGTACGACCGACTGATTGCGGAATGGCTGGCGCACGCACGTACATCAACAAGCAGATCCATCGGGTGCGGGGCTTGTTTCGCTGGGGAACGCGCAAAGAGCTGGTTCCGCCCCACGTGCTGGAAGCATTGCGGTCGGTCAAGGCGTTAAGGAGTGGGCGGACCGAGGCACGGGAAACGGATCCCGTCCGACCTGTGCCGGAGGCCCACGTGCAGGCGATCAGGCCGTACGTAGCCCGGCAGGTTTGGGGCCTCATCGAACTGATGTTGTTGACAGGCGCCCGCGCCGGTGAGTTGGTACGCCTCCGCTCGGTC